>SHXO01000052.1 GCA_009693245.1 Betaproteobacteria bacterium
GATACAAAGCCAGTGAAGAGGCTCGCAAAACGCCTTGAAAGGCGCGAAATAACCCGGCTGAAGGTCACCTGGCCGAGAATGAAACTCATTTCGCTAACGCGGTAAGAGATCCGTCGTAGAAAAGTGATTATTAGAGGTGCCCTTAAGAGCTGTAACAATATTTCCATACAGCTCATATACGGAAGCAACCGCATTCCGGGCTAGGGCTTCATTCTCAGCGGGTCTTGTATTCTCGGATACGGGTGTTCTCGACCAGCAGCGGCATTGTTGCCAGCGTGAACACCTTCCCATCCGTGGCCTGGAGAAGCCGCCGCATGTCCTCGCGACGCACCTTGAACCCGCGCCCGGCAATGCAGGCGATGACGTCGTAATCCTTGCCGCTCTGGTCGCGCAGCGTGCGCAGCCGTTGGACTCGCGAAACCTTGTCGCGTGCCGTGCCGTCGTCCTCGGCCCGCGCGAGTTGACGGTGTTGGCTTGGAACAGCAAGGCGTTGTCGTCGTTACGCCGCAGTTCCTACAGGATTGGCCAAAAGGCAATAAGCCAGTGAGAAAACCCTTCTTAGGAAGGATGCCGCGTCAGATCCAGCTCAGACAACTCCGCTATGGCCACCAACTCTTCATAGACCGCCCCGATAAAGAGCAACGCCGGGCCGCCTTGGAGTTGCTTCGCGGCGTTCGCCAAATCGCACAGGCGCGCCGGAATGATGCGTTTTCCCGGCAAGGTGGCATGCTCGATCAGGACCGCGGGATGGGTACTTGGAAGTCCCGCTGCCATCAATGCTTCGGCGATGGCGCCGGCCTGCTGGCCTGCCATGTAGAGCACGACGGTATCGGCGGCGGCGGCGCTTCTTGCCCAAGGATGCTCGGTTTCCCCGTGGCCCACCCTGGGTGTCACGAAAAGGACGCTGCGGCTAACGCCACGTTGCGTGAGGGATTGCATCAAATCCGCGCTGGCGCCGAAGGCAGCGCTCACGCCGGGAATCACTTCAACTTGAATGCTCGCGGCGGTTAGCGCGTCCATTTCTTCGCGCGCGCGGCCGAAGAGCATGGGGTCGCCGCCTTTCAGGCGCACGACACATGCATGAATTTGAGCAGCATCGATGAGTCGCTGGTTGATGAACCGCTGGGCGGTGGATCGCTCGCCGCAACGCTTTCCCACGGATACCTTAATGGCTCGCGGGCAAAGATCGAGCATCGCTTCTTCCACCAATGCGTCGTAAAACACGATGTCCGCCTTCCCCAGCAATCGGGCGGCCCGTAACGTCAGTAAATCCGCGGCCCCCGGACCGGCCCCTACGAGATAAACGGTCCCCGGCACTAGCGAATGGTGCCGGCACCCACGGTGTGGTTGCTGCGCTCGTCGATGACCACGAAGGCACCCGTCACGCGGTTCTCTTCGTACAAATCGAAGACGAGGGGCTTGAGGGTCTTCAACTTCACGCGCGCGATGTCGTTCATCTCCAAGGTCTGGGGATTAGGGATGGTTTTGAGGGTTTCCACGTCGATGCGATGTTCCAGCCCCACGAACTTCGCCCGCACGCTATTCACACCCTGCTTGATGAGGTAGGGCTGGGAGATGAGGATAGGCTGCGCGTCGAACCAACACACGTCGGCCTCGATTTCTTGCGAGACCTTCGGCTTACCCTCGGCCGAGACGAACATGTCGCCTCGCGAGACGTCGATTTCTCGGTCCAAGCGCACGGTGACGGCGCGATCGGCGGGGGCCTCGTCCAACTGCCCGCCCGCGGTCACGATTTCCTCGATCTTGGCTTGCGCACCCGAGGGCAAGGACACAATGGTGTCACCCACTCGCAGGCGGCCGGATGCCACGGTGCCTTGATAGCCACGAAATTCGTCCTCGGTGAACCAACTTCCCTTCTGCACGTTGTCGCGGCGCGCGCGCACCACGCGCTGCACGGGAAAACGAAGGGATTCGCTCGCCTCGTCGTGGCGCGCCGGCACACTCTCCAAATACTCCAGCAACGCTGGTCCTTGATACCATCCTAGAGATTCGCCACGCCCCACGATCATGTCCCCCAACAAGGCCGACATGGGCATGGACAAGACTCCCTTGAATCCCAATGAGCTTGCGAACGCTTGAAACTCCGAGTCGATGACTTCGAAGCGTGCGCGCGACCAATCCACCAAATCCATCTTGTTGACCGCCAGCACGATGCGGGGAATACCGATCCAACGCGCGAGGAAGGCATGGCGCCGGGTTTGGGGCTGCAACCCATCACGTGCGTTCACCAGCAATACCGCCACGTCCGCGGTGCTGGCCGCCGTGACCATATTGCGCGTGTACTGCACATGGCCCGGCGAATCTCCGATGATGAACTTACGTTTGGCCGTGGAGAAGTAGCGGTAAGCCACATCGATGGTGATGCCTTGCTCGCGCTCCGCCAGCAAGCCGTCGGTGAGCAAGGAGAGATCGATTTCGCTGCTTCCGCGCTTACGCGAGGAAGCTTCCAGGGCGCTCACCTGGTCCGAGAGCAGGCTCTTGCTGTCGTAGAGCATGCGGCCTATGAGCGTGCTCTTGCCGTCGTCCACGCTACCTGCGGTGATGAAGCGCAAGAGTCCCGTATGAGTCCTCACTAAAAGTACCCTTCCTTCTTGCGCAACTCCATGGCGGCTTCGGTGGTTTGATCGTCCAAGCGCGTGGCCCCGCGCTCGGTGAGCGTGGTGAGTTCCGTTTCGCGCACGATTTCCTCAAGGCTCGAGGCCGTGGAAGCCACCGGCGCGGTGCAAGTAATGTCCCCCACCGTGCGGAAGCGCACAATGTGCTCCTCGATAACTTCTCCAGCCTTCGCCGGGGTTATGAAGGTGACGGGCACCAACGCGTTCTTGCGCCGGATCACCGAGCGTTTATGCGCGAAGTAGATGCTGGGTAGCGCAATGTCCTCGCGCTGGATGTATTGCCATACATCCAACTCGGTCCAGTTGGAGATAGGGAACACGCGCACGTTCTCCCAGCGGTGGACGCGGCCATTGTAGATGGACCAAATTTCCGGGCGCTGGTTTTTGGGGTCCCACTGCCCGAACTCATCACGGAAGGAGAACACCCGTTCCTTGGCGCGCGCCTTTTCTTCGTCCCGGCGCGCCCCTCCGATGCAGGCATCGAACTCGAATTCGGCGATGGCGTCTAGAAGCGTGACAGATTGGTGGGGATTGCGCGGCTCATCGGGATGGCGCAGGCGCACCCGGCCGTTGCGGATGGAATCTCCCACGGAGCGCACCACCAAGTTCAAATTGCGCTCCTTGACCACGCGGTCCCGGAACTCGATGACCTCCGGGAAGTTGTGCTCCGTATCCACGTGGAGCAGCGTAAAGGTCAGCCGTTCGGGGAAGAATGCCTTCTCGGCCAGCCGTAACACCACGGCGGAATCCTTCCCGCCAGAGAATAACAATGCCACATTACGGCACTCGGCCGCCACTTCGCGCAAAATGAAAATGGACTCCGCTTCCAGTGCATCCAGCTGGGCCCAGGATTGATCGCCTACGTTCCTCAAGAATCCCCCACCACGGTCAAACCATCTCTCCCTCGCCTTTTACAAGCTTGGCGCGAACCAGTTTACCAGTGGGATCGAAGTGCAAGCCGCACTCCTTGGACTCGGGCTCCTCCCACCACCACCGGCCCGCCCTGGCATCCTCACCGGGTTGGACGGCACGCGTGCAAGGAGCGCACCCGATGCTGGGGTACCCTTGCTTATGCAAGGGATGGGTGGGCACATCGTAGTACCTGGTGTAAGCCCAAAGGTCTTCCTCGCTCCAATCGGCCACCGGATTGAGTTTCATCAGCCCGTTGATCTCATCATGGGCTAGCGCTTCGATATCGGTTCGTGTGACAGACTGCTCCTTGCGAAGGCCCGTGATCCAGAGCTTCTTGCCCGCCAGGGCGCGCCGCAACGGTTCGATCTTCCTCACCTCGCAACAGCGCTTGCGCAGGTCCACACCCCTGTAAAAACCATTCACGCCATGGGCCAGCACGAACTCCTCCACCTGGGCCGGCTGCGGAAAGTACACACGCATGGGCCGCTTATAGCGGGCGCGCACGACATCCATGAAGGCGTAGGTTTCATCGGGAAGGCGCCCGGTATCCAGGGTAAAGACTTCGATCTCCAAACCCGCGCGCTCGATCATGTCCAGTATGACCATTCCCTCCAGGCCCAAGGCCGTGGCCATGGTGGCCGGAGAGTGGGCCTGGATCGCGGATTGAATGAGACTCAGGGTGCGATTGATTTTTTGCGTTAATTCCATTGGAATTTCCTCACCCAAAGCGGCGCGCGAACAGCGGTCCGCGGTCATTGGCCGCTTGATAGACTTCACTGAAATCCTCGAACGCGGCCAGCACCACCGCCACATCCTGGTCCTCGCGCAGTTCAAACGCATCGAACCCGCAGCGCTCCATGAGAAAGACTTGATCGCGCCACACGTCCCCCACGGCGCGAACTTCACCTTTGAAGCCATGGCGCTCACGCAATAGCCGGGCGCTGGAGTAACCCCTGCCATCGGTAAAACTTGGGAATCGGATGGCAATCACCGGCAATTGCCCCACTACACCGGCCAATTCCTTGGGATCTTCGGCCGGTTCCAGGATCACGCCGGTTTCATGAATCCGGCTCATCAAATGCTCCTTGTTGGCACGCCAGAAGGCCAGCGGAACGATCCAATTCCCAGCGGGCATTTCGGTACAAGACGCCCCTAGGTGAGTCCAGTTATCGTCCGCCAGCAGGCGGTTCTTAATGTACTTGCTCATAAACCCGGATCTTGAAAGGTTCCACACCGATGCGGTGGACGACGTCGACGAAGCGCTCTTCCTCCGATTCACGCACCTCCAGATAAATTCGGATCAGGCGTTCGATCACATCGGGCACATCTTGCCTCGCAAAGGACGGGCCGATCACCTTGCCGATGGCAGCCTTCGTGCCTTGGCGCCCTCCGATAGTGATTTGATACCACTCCTCGCCATTCTTATCCACTCCGAGAATACCGATGTGCCCTACGTGGTGGTGGCCACAGGAATTCATGCAGCCCGAGATATTGAGATCCAATTCTCCGATGTCATGCTGGTAGTCCAGATCGTCGAAGCGGCGCGCGATGGCTTCCGCCACGGGGATGGACACGGCATTGGCCAAGGAGCAGAAATCCCCTCCCGGGCAAGCGATCATGTTGGTGAGCAGGCCGATATTCGGCGTCGCCAGTCCCAAAGGCTTGAGCGCCTGCCACAAGTCGTACAGGCGGCGCTCCTCCACATGCGGAAACACCAGGTTTTGCTCGTGAGTAACGCGAACCTCGCCGAAGCTGTAACGCTCGGCAAGATCCGCGATGGCATCCATTTGGTCCGCGGTGGCATCCCCTGGGGGAATACCGGTCTTCTTGAGCGATAAGGTCACCGCACGATACCCAGCCGCCCGGTGCGCGTGCACGTTGCGCCCCACCCAGCGCACAAAGGCTTTATCGGCTCGCAGATGCGCCTCGTGCTCGCGGTCCGGCGAGTGCAATGCAAGATACTCGGGACGCTTGAAGCGCGCGCTGATGCGGTCTATTTCCTCTTGGATCAAGGTTCCTGGGCCGTCCTTGAGGTGCGCCCATTCCTGCTCCACCTCTTCCCTAAACTTCGCCGGCGTGCGCTCCTTGACCAAAATCTTGATACGCGCCTTATAGAGGTTATCGCGCCGGCCGTAGCGGTTGTACAATCGTAGAATCGCATCCAGGTAAGTCAGTAAATGCCGCCATGGCAAGAACTCACGAATCACGTGCCCCACGATAGGCGTACGGCCAAGGCCGCCCCCGGCGATGACCTTGAACCCCGTTTCGCCCTGGGGGTTACGCACCGCATATACGCCCACGTCGTGCACCATGGTGGCGGCGCGGTCCTCGTCCGAACCGCTGATGGCGATCTTGAATTTCCTCGGGAGGAAATTGAACTCCGGGTGAAAAGTGGACCATTGCCGCATTACCTCCGCCCACACCAGGGGATCGACGAGTTCATCGGGTGCGATTCCGGCGAACTGGTCCGAGGTGATGTTGCGCACGCAATTGCCGCTGGTCTGAATGGCGTGCATCTGCACGGAGGCCAGGTCCGCCAGAATATCCGGCACCTCTTCCAGCTTGGGCCAGTTGTACTGGATATTTTGACGCGTGCTGAAGTGCCCGTAACCACGATCGTATTTGCGCGCGATATGCGCCAGCATGCGTAACTGGCGCGTGGAGAGCAGTCCGTAAGGAATGGCTACCCGCAACATCGGCGCGTGGCGCTGTATGTATAGACCGTTGCGCAGCCGCAAGCCCTTGAATTCGTCCTCGCTCAGCTTGCCCGCCAGAAACCGCTTCGTCTGGTCGCGAAACTGCGCCACGCGCTCGTCGACGATGCGCTGGTCTATGGGGTCATATTGGTACATGGCTCACACCCAAACTAATTTTCCGCCGATGATGAGAAGGACCAGCGCGAGGAAATTGCGCACCGGCCGCTCGGGCAACATCCCGCAATACCGGCTGCCCAGCCAAATGCCCGGTAGCGAACCTAACAACAAGCTGACAAGCAGCCAATAATTCACTGTCCCCAACACCATGTGGCCCGCCCCCGCGACGAGGGTCAAGGGCACGGCGTGGGCGATATCGGTCCCCACCACCTGGTGCGTGGATAGCCGCGGATAAAGCAGCGCCAAGGCCGCGGCTCCCAATGCTCCGGCGCCCACGGAGGTCAGGGTCACCAAGAACCCCAACACGACGCCCAGGCCGATGGTGGCGCTATTCTGTGTCCGTTCCGAGATGTTCCAGCGGCTCGCATTGCCTCCACGCACGAGGCTATGAATCCGGTCCCGGAAGAAAATCGACAGCGCGCTGATGAGCAGCATAACGCCTAAACCGAAGCGCATCGTATTCGAGACGCTATCCTGGTAGCGGCCGAAGTGGCGAATGGCCAAAGTTGTCAACGTTGCGCTCGGCACGCTGCCTAACGCCAAGTACAGTGCGATCTGCCACTCCACGCCTCGCTGCCGGTGGTGTACCACCGACCCGCCCGCCTTTGTCAAGCCCGCATAGAGCAGGTCAGTTCCAATGGCCACGGCGGGCGCGATGCCGAATAGCATGACGAGTAGTGGCGTCATCAGCGACCCGCCGCCCACCCCCGTCATCCCCACTATGGTCCCCACGAGCAAGCCGCTCAGGGTGAAATGCCAATCCATACCGCCGCCTCTTCGTCTTATGGGGGCGGATCGTACCAACGGGGTATAGATTCACAACGAATTAGTTCTGATATAGATATGCGCTTTACGCATATCTATTCAATTCGAAGGGCTCATGGAACGCGCCCTACGACCCTGGAAGCCATCCCCCAAGAGAAATCCCCAGTCCCACCAGCGCGCACGCCGTAAGAACCGGAATCACTCCGATCTTGAAGCGTAACAGCGCGATGAAAGCCGCGACACCGATCAAAGCCGAAATCCATTCGAAGCGGCCTTCAAAGCCGCTTGGCCATAGCACGTGATACGCGAAGAAAAGCGCGAGGTTCAGGATCACGCCCACTACCGCTGCCGTAATGGCGGTGAGCGGCGCGGTGAAGCGCAAGTCACCGCGCGTGGATTCCACGGCGGGGCCGCCGAGCAATATGAATACGAAGGATGGCAGGAAGGTGAAGAAGGTCACGACCGTGGCGGCTACAGCGCCCGCCAGGAATAAGGCATCGCCACCAAACAAAGCCTTGGTCCAGCCGCCGATGAAACCGACGAAGGCCACCACCATGATGAGGGGTCCGGGCGTGGTTTCTCCTAGCGCCAAGCCGTCGATCATTTGCGCGGCGTTCAGCCATTGATGATGTTCCACCGCGCCTTGATAGACGTAGGGCAGCACGGCGTAGGCGCCGCCAAAGGTGAGCAAGGCGGCCTTGGTGAAGAACCAACCCATTTGAGCCAAGACGCCGTTCCAACCGAAGAGAGCCGTGAGCAACGCCATTGCTCCGCCCCACAGTCCAAGGCCAACCAACAGCACCCGTGCGAATTTCACGGCAGCGAATTCCGCATGAGGTGGTGCCGGGGTGTCGTCGTCGATCACGGCGGGCCCATAACTCTTCTTTGCAGAGGCGTGTCCACCTCCCAGGTTGAAGCGCGCCGGCGCGTATTTGCCCCCAAGATAGCCCACCACGGCGGCGGCCAGAACGATCCAGGGAAACGGCACGTGCAATAAGAATATGGCGGCAAAGGCCGCGGCGGCGATGGCCCACAGCGCGTTATTGCGCAATGCTCTCGAACCGATCCGGTGAGCGGCTTGCACCACGATGGCCGTCACCGCGGGCTTGATGCCGTAGAACACTCCCGCGATCACAGGTAGGTGGCCAAAGGCCACATAGATCCAGGACAGCACGATGAGAATAACCAGCGATGGCAGCACGAACAACCCGCCCGCCACGATGGCGCCCCAGGTGCGGTGCATGAGCCACCCCATGTAGGTGGCCAATTGCTGCGCCTCCGGGCCGGGAAGCAGCATGCAATAGTTCAAGGCGTGCAGGTAGCGCCGCTCGGAAATCCAGCGGCGGCGCTCCACCAACTCGCGGTGCATGATGGCGATTTGCCCCGCCGGACCGCCAAAGCTGACGAAACCTAACCAGAGCCAGAAGCGTAAGGCTTGTTTGAAGGTTGGAGATTCAGGAGAGGAATCCGGCGCGATATGGGAGCGCACGCTACCCCCTCATCAATCTGACGACCCAAATCCCGGCCGCCGTCAGCGTAAGGGATGCGGCCAGATGCGCTCCGGCATGGGCCAATGCCCATCCGATCTGTTGCTTCGCGATGAGCCCGACAGCCTCTGCCGAAAATGTCGAGAATGTGGTGAGGCCACCCAAAAATCCGGTGACCACGAGCAGCTTTACTTCCGGAGGAACTGCGGCGTTACCGGTGAAATATTCCACGGCCACTCCGATGAAAAATCCGCCCGTGGCATTCGCGGCGAGCGTACCCAACGGCAAGTTTGGGAACAATGGATTGAAGGCCAAAGCCAGCAGCCAGCGCATCCATGCGCCTACCGCGGCACCCGCTCCCACCGCACACCAATGCGTCCAAGAGGTCACAGTTTTTCCATGGGATCTAGGATCCTCGTCGTCAAGGGATGAGGCACAATACTCGCGCCAATCAAAAAGGACACTGCCATGCAGAACCTAAAGGCCCTGGTCGAACCTGATCGAGTCCACCGCAGCGTCTACACGGACCAGGCTATCTTCGACCAAGAAATTACCCAAATCTTCGAAAGGACTTGGGTCTACTGCGGGCACGAGTCGCAGGTGCCGAATACGGGAGACTACCAGAGCGTGCTTATCGGCCGCCAGCCCATGGTCATGGTGCGCGGAAATGAAAACACGATTCGCGTGCTCTACAACCGTTGCCCCCATCGCGGCGTGCAGTTGTGTGGCGCCCTCAAGGGCAATGCCGGATCGAGCCTGGTGTGTTCCTATCACGCCTGGAGTTTCCATCTGGACGGCACGCTGAAGAGCATGCCATTACAATCCGGCTACGATGGAACACAGATCGGCCGGCACGACTGCAATGTAAAGCAAGCCGCACGAGTGGATAGTTATCGCGGATTCGTATTCGCGAGCTTGGGGGACATAGGTCCTGGTCTCTTGGAATTTTTGGGCGATGCGCGCATCGCCTTCGACGACATGTGCGACCGCTCGCCCGAAGGCGCAGTGGAAGTGGTGCCCTATTGCCACCGCGTAATCCAGCATTCCAATTGGAAGTTCTTCATGGAAAACCAGTTGGATGCCTTGCATCCCTCCGTGACCCATCAATCCACCGGCATCGCCGCAGGGCGGGAGGAGCGCGCGCTCGCCCAGGGCGGGCACGCGACTCCGCTTTACTACCACTACCTTTCCACCTTCGCCTCGCCCTTCGAGAAGTGGGATTCCGTGCAGACGGTGAACTTCCCTCGTGGCCACGGCATTTTGAAGGGCTACATGGGCCTTCGGCCGCAAGACCCCGACACCAAGGAGTATGAAGCGCTCATGTACCGGGCCTATGGCCCCGAGAAAGCCGAGGAGTATTTGGGCCGCAGCATTCATCACGTGCTGGTGTATCCCTACCTTTCCGTGCAGTCTCCACTGCAACAACTGCGCTGTTTGCGGCCGCTGGCGCCGAACAAGACCCTCTCCGAAATCTGGCATTTCCGCTTGAAGGGTGTGCCCCAGGCCATCTACCGCCGCGCCCTGTGGTACTTCAATGTGGTGAACTCCCCGGCCACGATGATCAACGCGGACGATCTGGAAAATTGGACCAAGGGTCAATGGGGCTTGGAATCCCGTGGCGGAGATTGGGTCAGCTTTCACCGCAATCATGGCGGCGATACGGAGGAAGACGGCATCACCTACTCCAACAAGGGAACTTCCGAGGCGGTGATGCGCAACCAATTCAAAGCCTGGGTAACCTACCTCGCATAAGGAACAGCGCCATGCCAAGTCAAGAAGAGTTGGCTCGCCGTTTGGCAGAGCATGTCGTCATCTCGGACGACAAGCGTGACGACACCGGCGCCCAAAGCATCGCGCCCGAACACTCGCCGCGTGCGCTTCATCGCCCGGCCGTACTCCCCGCCAGAAGCGCGCTCAAGGATTTGGATTTGCAACACCGAGCCGAACAATTCCTCTACCACCAAGCCGAGTTGCTCGATGGCAAACATTGGCAGGCTTACATCGATCTATTCGCTGGCGAGGGTATGTACTGGATGCCTATCGCCCCGGAGCAAACGGACTGGACCGATTCGCCTTCCATCTTCGCCGAGGACAAATCCTTGATGACCATTCGCATGGGCCGCATCACCCATCCCAACGCTTGGTCGCAAGCGCCCTTGTGGGGCACCCATCACCTGGTGAGCAATGTAGTGATCGAGTCTTTTTCGGAGCAAGAGGTAACGGTACGATCACGCTTTCAGATGATGGAGCTGCGGCGCGACAACGTGCGCCATTTCGGCGGTACCTACCGGCACACGTTGGTGAGGACCGGCGAGGATTGCAGAATCAAGCTGCAACGCGTGGACATGATGAATGGCCAAGCACCTTACGATTACGTGTTGCAAGTCTGGGTCTAGTTTATTTCACTAGGAGAGCACCATGGCGCTTGCGCTCAACCAGATTCCTTGGCAGGAACCGATCGTTCCGATTTTCGAGGACCGCGACTGGGAGCGTGAAGTCAAGAAGAAGGCGGGCTCGGTGCTGGACATCATGCGCCGCGTGGCTCCCAGTCCTTGGCTAAGACAAGTACTGCTGGCGCTCGGAAACCCCGCCATGATGCATATCACCGGAAACCTCGCCGCGATGATGGCCATGGTAACCGCCCAGGAGAATGCCTGCCGGTATTGTTACGGCGCCACACGGGCGACTATGCGCATCCTAGGCTATTCCGACAAACGGATCGGCCAGATCGAGCGCGGTGTGCAGTTGGCCGATTTCAACGAACGCGAGCGCGCCATGCTTTTGTTCACCAGAAATCTCGCCCGGTCCAATCCCCGGCCTTCAAGGCAAGACCGCGAACAAATCGCCGCCCTATGATTCTCTTCACAGGCCATCGCGGAGGCTGCCTACTTCGTGGCGATGGGCTCATCGGCCGGCGGCGGGGAAAGTTTATTGAAGCAGGATCTCTATCAGGTACGGCCCCTTGAGCGCCAAGGCGCGCGTGAATTCTCGGGCGAAGCCGCCCAGGTCACTGGCCCGCCCGCCTTCGATACCATGCCCCTTGGCCAGTGCGAGCCAATCGAGATTTGGGCGGTCCAAACTCATCATGTCCGTGGCCCGCTGCCCTGGCGCACCCGCGCCAACGCCCGCGAACTCGCCTTTGAGGATCGCATAGGAGCGGTTCGCAAGCACGATGATCGTCACGTTCAAGTTCTCGCGTGCCATGGTCCACAAGGCTTGCACCGTGTACATGGCGCTCCCATCGCCTTCTAGGGCGACGACCTTGCGGTCAGGGCAAGCAATGGCGGCACCGATCGCAACGGGCAAACCGAACCCGATGGAGCCTCCCATGTTATTGAGCCAGTCATGGGGCAGCGCGCCTGCCGTCGGGGGAAACAAGCCCCGGCCAACGCTTACGGATTCATCCACCACTATGGCGTGTTCAGGTAGTAAAGCCCCCAGCACGGCACCAATACCTTCCGGCGTCACCGGTCCAGTGGGCAACTCCGGCCGCCTTGGTTGCGCGACAAATGCCGGCGGCGTATTTCGCGCCCCGAGTTCCTCGGCAAGCGCTTCCAGGGCAGCTTCGATATCTTCTTCCACACCCGCGAGCTTGGTGCCGGTGCACCCCTCGGGCACCAGAACGCTGGGCTTATTGGGATAAGCGAAGAAGGAAACGGGAGACTTGGCACCGGCCAGCACCACATGCTGAACGCCCTTCAAGGCGTTAAGCGCGGAATCGACCACATATGGCACTCGATCGGCGTGCACGCGCCCTGCCCCGCGCTGAATCCGTGAGTTAAAGCCCGCCGCCATGATGCGGCACCCCGTTTTCGCCGCGATGCGCCCCGCCCACAAAAGGGAAGACTCCAATAATCCCGCTCCGCTGAGCAGCAACAACGACGCAAAACCGTGGGCCAGTGCGTGCGCCGACTGCGCTATGGCGTCTTGCGATACCGCGACCCTCCCTACCGCGGGCGCGGTGGACGCCATACCTTGCGCTGCATTCCACGCCGTATCGGCCGGGAGGATCAAAGTTGCGATCTGTCCCGGAGCCCGCCGGGCCGCTTGAATGGCCAGCGCGCCGTCACCGGCGACATCAGCCGCCGACGCCGAAGTCTTCACCCAATGGGACACCGGCCGCGCGATGCCCTCGATGTCGGAAGTGAGCGGCGCGTCGTGTTTGATGTGATCGGTGGCGTGTTCGCCGACGATATTGATCACACCGGACCCCGCCTTCTTGGCGTTGTGCAGATTAGCGAGTCCGTTGGCCAAACCAGGGCCAAGATGCAGCAGCGTCGAAGCCGGATTACCCGACATCCGGTAGTACCCATCCGCAGCCCCGGTAACCACCCCCTCGAAGAGGCCAAGCACGCAGCGCATGCCCTCGACCTTATCAAGCGCCGCCACAAAGTGCATCTCCGAGGTGCCGGGGTTGCTAAAGCACAGATTCACCCCGCCCCCGACCAGGGTACGAACCAAACTCTCGGCGCCGTTCATGACTGCAAGGACATCGCCTCGTAGTCGAGCGGCGCGGCCGTTTCCATCATCACTTGCTCGGGAACGCGCGCGGCTTCGGCCCGGCTGCGCTCCGCTTTCGATTTTAGCTGGGCCTCCATATAGGCGCCGAGGTAGCGTCCGCGCGCGACGATAGTGCGGCCCACGCGCAATCTCTCTTTTTCGAAATAGCGCAACGCTGCATCGGTATCTCCGCTGTCCAATCCTCGAATCAGCGCCATCACGTCGCCGGCACCTTTGGGTACGCCCATGGCGGTGTGCGGGCGCGTCACGAAAGCGGCATCGCCCGCAATGGCCACGCGGCCAAAGACGAGTTGACGGGGTTCCAGATCGAAGATGGGCTGAAAGAAGTGCCAGCGCCCATGCTCCAAGGCAAGGGCGAATTGGGGCGCCAAGACGCGACGCGCCGTTTCCATCATCTCGTCCTGAATGCGCTTGCTGAAAAGTGCCGGCGGAATACCGTTGGCGTGATAAAAACCCGAATCGTCGGTAAAGAAGCGCGGCAGGTCCTTGTGTTCGTCCACCGGGTGGTACCACACCACGTTGAACTGCCGCTTGCCGGGCTCGGTGTTGTAGCCCGGGCCGGGCACGGGATAGGCGATGGCCTGCGCACCGGGCGCGACGCACACCGTGTAGCGTTCGAACAGATTCTCGAATTCCTTCGCGGGCAATTCTCTTTCGTCCACCAGACAACGCCAGGCAATGTACCCGCAATAAGCGGGCTTCAAGTCCGGCAGGAACTGAGTACGCACGGTGGAGCGCAATCCGTCCGCGCCGATGAGTAAGTCGCCGTCGATGCGCTTGCCATTGGAGAAGACCGCCGTCACGCCCCCGCTACGTTGTTCGACACGTTCCAAGGCCATGCCTTGGCGATAACGCTCGGGGGGAAATATTTTCTTCAAGATCTCGAAGAGCCGCCCCCACGAGGTCATCACCTGGCGAAATTCTCGTTCGGCCACGACCTTGCCCTTCTTGTCGATTGCGATGCGCGCGGGCATCACCACGCCCAGGGAACTCTCGGTCTCTTCCACGCCCGCCGCTTGAAACGCGCTCTCCAATCCCGGAAGAATCGTGATGCCCGCCCCCCGGCCCTCCAAGTCCTCGGACACGCGCTCGAAGACTTGCACGTCCCAACCCCTGCGATGAAATAGGTTGGCGGCGAGGAGCCCGACAAGAGAGCCTCCCACGATCAATACTCGTTTTCCGCTCATGAAGACTCGATCCCCGATTGCTTTTCGGCCAATTTGATAAGCGCCATGTAATCCTCCTCCGCATATCCCTCCCCCACCAGAGCCTGAACCAACTGCCGTGTCGCGGAGGTGAGCGGCATGGGTACTTCGTTGTGCTTTGCCGCCGAAAGAATGAGATCGATGTCCTTCATGATCAACCGCGAGGTCATGGTGGGAGAAAAATCCCGCACCTTCATGAGTCCCACCTTGGCTCTCAACCAAGGCGAAGAAATCGTGCTCTGCCCCAAGGTATCGAGCATCGTATTCCAATCGAGCCCCGCCTTGCGGCCCAGGGTCAGCGCTTCGGCCATGCCTTGCGCCATGGTCACCACCATGGAGTTGGCCACGAGCTTCATCACCCGCGCTTCTTCCGCGGTACCGAGATAGATCTGCCCTTTACTGAAAGTCTCCGTTACTGGTTTCACGGCCGCCCACGCGTCTTGAGGGCCGGAAACCATCACGGTCACTTCGCCTTTAATGGCGGATGCCGCGTTGCCAGAAATAGGTAAGCGCAAATAAGGCACCCCGCGTTGCTGTGCCGCGCGCGCCACTTCCGCCGATACCTCCGGGGATACCGTGCTCGTTTCGGCGAATATGGCGCCGGGCTTGGCGTTGGCGAGCACACCGCCGCCCCCCAACGCCACTTCGCGCAGGGCCGCATCATCGGAGATGCACGAGAACACGATATCCGATCCCTGTGTGCACTGCGCCACCGACAGGGCCTCCGTCGCGCCCAGGGCTACCAGCTTTTGCCGGCTCTCCGCGCTACGGCTATAGACTTTGACGGCATACCCCGCCTTCAGAATAAATCCTGCCATCGCCACGCCCATTCGTCCAGCTCCGATCCAGCCAATCGCTGGTTTATTACTCATTTCACTCCCCTATCGAAGGACAAGAAAAGACACTTAACGTAAAGACGCAAAGGACGCAAAGGAAACCAAATTCTAGAGGTTATTTACTACGCGCTTTACGCCGTCTCGCATCACGGCAGCGTGAAAATTAAGGAGCAGTCAACGATAGAATTAGAGCACTCGTTCTCATCCATCTTTTCTCTCTTTGCGTCTTTGCGTTGAAGGCCTTTCGCCTTACTTTGGCAATCAACCGCCCCTCCCTACCCACCTAAGTAGTAGCGCTTCACCAAATCGCTATCGCGCAACGCCTTCATGTCCGCTCCCTCGAATGCGATCTGCCCGTGCACGATTACATAGCCGCGGCCAGCGATGCGGCTTGCTTCATGAAAATTCTGTTCCGCCATCAATACCGTCAGCCCGAAACGCTCCTTCATCTGGGCGATGGTATCTATCATCTGCGTCACCAAGGCGGGAGAAAGGCCGACAGAGGGCTCGTCCACCAACAGCAGCCTTGGCGCGGACATGATAGCGCGGGCGATGGCGAGCATCTGTTGCTGCCCCCCGCTCATGCTACCGGCCAATTGCCGAGTGCGTTCGCGCAACATGGGAAACGCCTCATAGCAAAGCTCGAGGCTGCGCTCGATCCGCGCGCGCGCTTCGGCGCGGAATGCACCCAGCAGGAGATTCTCCCGCACCGTGAGTTTCGGAAAGAGCCGCCGGCCTTCGGGCACCATGGCTACACCGAGGCTGGCGATTTGTTCCGTCGTTTTCCCCGTGAGAGCGATGCGTTCGCCATCGAGATCGAGGGTGACCGAACCTTGCCTCGTCTGCACC
The DNA here is from genome assembly GCA_009693245.1 of Betaproteobacteria bacterium. Classification (NCBI taxonomy): domain Bacteria; kingdom Pseudomonadati; phylum Pseudomonadota; class Betaproteobacteria; species Betaproteobacteria bacterium. The sequence continues at coordinate 16,085 of SHXO01000052.1, forward strand.
AAGCCCATGATGCACTTCATGAGCGTGCTCTTGCCGTTGCCGTTGGTTCCCAGCAAGGCCACCGTCTCGCCGGCACGCACGCTCAAGGAAACGCCTTGCAGCACGCTGACCGCGCCGTAGCCGGCATGCAGATTCTCGATCTCAAGCACCGAGGTAGATCCTGCGTACGATGGGATCGGCAACGATCGCCGAGGGCACGCCCTCGGCCACGATCTGGCCCGCATCGAGGCACACCACCCGTTGCGAGAACTTCATGATCGCATGCATGATGTGCTCGATCATGAGCACTGCGATCCCCTGTTCGTTCAGACGAAGCACCAGCTTCAGCACGGCGTCCACTTCGCTGGTGGAAAGCCCCGCCATGACCTCGTCCAATATGAGTAGCTTGGGTCCCACGGCCAAGGCGCGCGCCAATTCCAGACGGCGCAGGTCTACCTGCGTGAGAGAATTCGCCAACGCATGGGCCTGCTCCGCCAAGCCTACTTCCCGCAATATTTCGAGCGCGCTTGGCGCCTGCCCAGCGCCGCGCGCACCCGTATATTCCAAGGGCACGCAAACGTTCTCCAGCACCGTCATGCTGGAGAAAGGTCGCGGCAACTGAAAAGTGCGCGCCAACCCCAACCTTGCGCGCTGGTGCGCGGCCAGGGCGCCGATCTCCGAATCCTCGAACCGAACGCTTCCAGCATCGCAAGGCATTGCACCGGCGATGCAGTTGATCAACGTGGTTTTTCCCGACCCATTGGGGCCGATGAGTCCAAGGCGCTCGCCCGCATCCACCCTTAGTCCAACGTTGGACAGCGCCGCGAATCCACCGAAGTTTTTGTGAATGCCACGCGCTTCGAGAATAGTGCTCACTGGCGCTCCCCGCGCCGCAGTAAACCCAGAATGCCTTGGGGCGCGGCCACCACGAAAAACACCAGCAGCCCGCCTACCACCAGCACATTGAGCTCCGAGGAAATGGTGACGGTGACGATTTGCTGCACGGAGCCCAACAGTAGCGCGCCAATCACCGGACCCAACCAACTGGAGGTGCCGCCGATGATGGGCATCGCCAGCGCCGACACGGCGTAATTCAAGCTGAAGGCAGACGTGGGCTCGATGAAACTCATGTACAAGGGAAACGTCGAGCCAGCCAAACCCATCAAGGCCCCCGACGCCGCGGCGGAGAACACTTTCAGTTTCATGGTCGGCACGCCCAGTGATTCGGCGGCCTCCTCGTTGTCGCGTAGCGCGCGCAGGCCGCGGCCGATCCAGGATCGCTCGATGTAGCGGGCAGCGGTGACCGCCGCGATGGCGAAAATAACCATCAACACGAACAAGAAGCGGTTGTACGAGGTAAACCACGCCGGGGCCTCCGGCTGCAATACAGTGATGCCGCGCGCACCACCGACCAATCCCCAATTCATCACCACGGTTTCGAGGATGACGGCGATGGCCACGGTGGCGATGGAGAAGAAGATGCCGCGTAAGCGCAACGTCATGGCACCGATGAGTCCGCCCATGAGCGCGGTAACCAGCATCGCGCACAGGACTTGTACGAATAGCGGCGCGCCGAAACCCTTGATCAAAGCCACCGAGGTGTAGGCCCCCGCCGCGAAGAAGGCACCGGAGCCGAAGTTTACGTAACCGGCGTATCCACCCAAGATGTTCCAAGCGGTAGCCAATACCACGAACTGCAGCACGACGTAGCCAGCGAAAAAAAAGTATTCGTTGGTCACCCACTGGCCCAGCAGCAAAGCGGCGCCCAGCATGACCGCGGCCCCAGCGCCGAACTTTCGGTGCGTGCTAGTCACCGGCCGAACAATCCGGTAGGCCTAACAGCGAGCACGGCCAGCAGCAAACCGAAAGCGACGGCTGGCGCCCACGAGGCACCCATGGAAGTGAGCACGAGGCTCTCCGCGATGCCGAGGATGACTCCGGCCGCGAGCGTACCCTTCATGCTGCCCAGCCCGGCCAATACGGCCACGCAAAAACAGCGTCCGATGTACAAGCGTCCCAACCCTGGCTCGACGGGGCCAATCACGATCAACAACGCACCGGCGATGGGGCATGTCGCCGTCGCGATGCCAAAGGCCCATTGCTTCACCTTCACGGGGTTGGCGCCCATGAGCGCGAGCCCGGTTTCGTCCTGCGCCACCGCCTTGATGGCCCGGCCCATGAAGGTACGGGAAAGGTAAAGGGACAATAGCACCGTCAAGCCCAGCGCCACCGCGAAAGCCACCAGCATGCGATAGGGCAAGCGGTAATCGCCCAAGGACAAGCCTTGGCCGATGTAGCTCGCCTGCACCATACGTTGGTCCACACCGTAATTCAAGATGAGCGCCACCTCCACGATGAAGGCCACGCCAAAAAAGAACGCCAGTCCGCGCAGGCCGGCATCGCTTCCGCGCCTCTCGAACACGGCGTGATAGAAGCGGTAGACGCCCACTCCCAGAAAAAAGAAAAAGGGCGAAAGAATGACGCCGGCGAGTATGGGATCCACCCCAGCCTGATTGATGCCGTAGACACCATAGGCGCCCAGCACCAGAAAAGCGGGGTGCGCGATGTGGGGAACATAGAGCAGGCCAAAGGCTACCGAAAGGCCGATACTCACCGCCGCGTAAAAGCAGCCCAGCAATATGCCGGCGATGAGGGCTTCAGCGAGTAGATCGAAGGACACGGCGCTGAAGCAGGCTTAGCGCCGGATCTCGCTAAAAGGCCGCACTGGGGCGGTCTTGTAGGCGGCCGGCCCCACGATGACCTGCTTGCCCGCCGAGCGAAACTGATCGGTATTTTTATCCAGCACGTCTTGAAACTGCACGAATATGACCCTGGGCGAGGCCCATTCGCCGGTGGGGCCGTAGCGAAAATTCCCGGCGATGGTTTTCATCTCGTTCTCGCGCAAATATTTGGCCAGCACCTTATTGTCGAGGCTCTTGGTCGCGTTCACCGCCTGCGCCAGAATTTGTCCTATGGCGTAATCGAATGGCGGAATGTAGAACCCCAAAGCATCCACGTTGGCATCCTTGGCCTTGGCTTGATAGCGCGCGAGAAAATCGCGCACCCCAGGGAAGTCCATGGTTCTTTCCGGTACCCACGCGTGAAAGTTCACCACCCCGTTCAACATGGAACCTAGCGATTCCATCAACGTCGTATATTGCAATCCCACCATTGCCCCGCCGAAGATTTTGACGCTGCTGCCCACGCCGGTTTCGTTCAACGCCCGAATGATGGCCGCCGAGTCCGACGGGTAGGACGCAACGAACACCGCTTCGGGTTTCTTCGCGCGCAATGCGCGCAACATGGAAGAGAAATCCACCGTGTTAGGGGGATAGTTTTGGTCGTACACGCTTTCCAGGCCACGCTCCTTCAAGCCTTGGCGGACACCGCCCGCGATGGTCTGTGCAAACTCGGCGTCCGCCGCCAGGATGGCGATGGTCTTCACGCCAAGTTGACCGGTTAAGGCGAGGTATGCTTGCGCCATCGCCTTGGCCGAGGACCAAGGCGCGTTGTTGAAGTACTTGTCGTGTTTGATCTGGGCGTTCGCATCCAGGGAGAAGTTACCCATCAGCAACAAATCGCGCTGCTTCACCAGGGGCATGACGGGGGCAGTGAGATTGGTGCCATAGGGCGCAATCAGCAGATCGGCCTTATCCACGTCCACCAATTTTGTGTAGATGCCAGGCGTGGTGGACGGATTACTCTGGTCATCGTAGACCACCAACTCCACTGGACGCCCCAGGAGACCGCCTTTGGCATTGACGTCGTCCCGCCAGATCTGCAATGCCAACAGCCCGGATTTTCCAGCCCCGCTCAAAGGCCCTGTCTGAGCAATGGATAAGCCGACGCGAATTGGATTCTGTGCGTTGCCTAACGCCGGCATTGCAAGACTGGCCGCCAATGCAAGGCAGGCTTGCACCCTATTTAATATCATTTTCTTCTCCCCCTTGTGCTCGATCTCGCAACTATATCAGGGGATGCAGTATCGGAACGCCCAAGGCGGCGATGCCGCCCTGGACCGGCGGGTACTCAAACCCGGCGGGCGTGTTTGCATCTTGGAGATCACGGCGCCCGCGGGCCGCGCCAGAAATTTTCTGCTGCGCATCTACATGCGCGGCGTCGTTCCAGCTCTAAGCCGGTTGGTGGCGAGCGCACCTAGTACGCCCAAGCTCATGCGCTATTACTGGGACACCATCGAGGCATGCGTGCCGCCCGAGCAAGTGCTGAACACCGTTCTGCACGCGGGTTTCAGCGAGGTTTGCCGCCACGTGCAAGGCGGAGTATTGTCCGAGTACCAAGCGGTCAAGCCATTGACCTAGCCCCGGCGCGCCACCAGCAGAACATTGGCGAAAGGAGTGCCGGCACTCATTGGGCGGCGCTCGGCCATGAATCCCAGATTTTCCAGTTCTCCGGTCCATTCGGAAAGAGTTCGGCAATAAAGCCGGGACAAGCGGTGGCCCCGCGCGAAGGTGACGGCACGATCCACCCAATTGCTGATGCGAAAGGGCATGCCGCCCGCGGCATCACCCACGCGCAATAGCAACAGACCACCCGTATTCAGCGATTCCTTCAACCGGCTTAGCACTTGAATTTGGGCATCGTAACCAATGTAGTGCAGCACATCGAGAATCACCATCACATTGGCCGGACCGAAGGGGGTGGTGCAAATATCGCCTTGAACGAATGTCGCCTGCGAACCCAGTGCCTCGCGTGCGCGCCGCTCGTCGGCCTCCATCAACTCGATGCCGTGAACTTGGGAAAAGATGGGAGGCTGTTGCCATTCTCGCGGCCATGCGCCTCGCACCTCCATGTGCGAAGCGGCGTTGAGGAGCGACGCCAGCAGGCCCTGCCCGCACCCCAGATCCAGCACTCGCGACCGGGGTGCGATCAATCCGTGCTCCAGGATATGGCGAAAGGCAGTATCCGCGCTTAATTTTCCCCGCGCAAAGCGCCACGCGAACTGGCCAGCTTGGCGGTATGGCCGCGAGGCCTCGTCAAGCAAACTCGTCCATGCCTGCGAGGCGCTCGCGGCACGGCCTCCCGCAAGGTCACGAGCTTCAGCCCTTGGGCACGCGTGGCTTCCAACAACTTTGGCAGAACTTCCAGGATCACCGAATGGCCTGTTCGAGTAGCCGCGGCGTTGCCGTCGTGCAAAAGAAGAATGTCCCCGGCCTGTAGATCCGTCGTAGAAAAGTGATTATTAGAGGTGCCCTCAAGGTCTTGTCCCGCACTCCGTGGCCGATCAATACCAATGGTGTGGGCGATACAAAACCTGGAATCGTTTACGCATGGAGTTCGCCCGAGAGCACGTAGGATTGCGGCGAATGACGGGCAGCCGCCTCGCGCGCCCCCAATTCGTCCAGGGTGGGGATGACGCCGCGGGCACCGTGAGCCAAGGCAGTGATCATGGCCGAGGTGGCGAAAAGCACATCGAGCACGATCACCTCCTTATTTTCCAACCGCGCCATGTCGAGGTCTTCGCGGCGGAACAGAACGTGCACTTTGTGATTAAGGTGGACCGTCATGAGCTTGAATCCTCCTGCCCGCGCCGCCCGAACATTCCAAAACCCTCCATGGTCATCACTAACTCACCTAGTTGATTGATTACTTCCCAGCGGCTCTTGATGATACCCGTGCCGGGCTTGCTTTGAGAAACACGGGTTTCCAGAATCACCCGGCGCGCGTGGATGGTGTCCCCCGGCCGCACGGGTTTGAGCCACCGGATGTTGTCCAACCCAGGCGAGCCCAGGCTCGCGCATTCATTCAGATGGCTATCGCACATCATGCGCATCACCAGCGCGCAGGTATGCCAGCCGCTGGCGACAATCCCGCCAAACACCGACTCCTTGGCCGCTTCCTCGTCTATATGAAAAGGTTGGGGGTCGAATTGGCGGGCGAATGCGATGATTTCGTGTTTCTCAAGCGTGCGTGCCCCCATTGCGATGACATCGCCCGCCTTGAAGTCTTCGAAATAGAACTTATAAGCCATGGCATGCGCAAAAAAACTGGCCGAGTATCGCACATGGACACCCACGAACCGCCCTGGGCCAACCCACGCTAGGCAGCCAGCCCAGGCGCGCGGCGCATCCTTGCACCGCTTTACAGGCCTCAAGTTCTCCTCTGGCGGGCAGATAACTGAGTTGGGAGAAAATGCTGGCCATGGGTTACCCCAGCAGCTCTGCGGGAGCACTTGGCGGGCGTTGGCGGGGACCCCGGTAACGCATGTGCGGCCATTCTGCCGAGTGGCCCGGTATTCGCTGCTTTGCGCACCCCACGCCCATGAACTTGATGCAAACACAGCGTTAGAAATTCAGTCATCCATATATGAGCAATGAAATCATAGAGGCAACCGGCTTAAAGCGTGGCAAGCGCAAGGATTCAATCCAGCGCTCGGCTGCCACTCACGATGAGCAAGGTACGCCCTTGGACGACGAGGAAGCCAAGGAAATCCTCACACAGTGCCAAACCATGGCACAGGAACGTCTCGGCAAATGCCTTGCCACCATCTGGGGCGAGGTCCGAAACTCGATTTTGGCGATGACCGAGGAAAACAAGGAGGACAAGGACGCTCGAGACGCCTATATACAAGGAGCGGAGAGAATCTTCGCCAAGCGCCAGGCCATTCAAGACCGCTT
>SHXO01000053.1 GCA_009693245.1 Betaproteobacteria bacterium
GTTTGGAGCGCGCACGTTCTTCGATAGCCTCATATCCTTGCTTCAAATCGCGTACCTCGGAGCTCAATGTGGCATTGCGGATACGCAGTTTTTCGTTGGTTCTCTTCTGCGTTTCCACACTCTGGTTGATTTCCCACACTCTCAGCCAGCCACCCTTGCCGAACCATAGCGGAGATTGGATGGCTGCTATGAGAACCAGCAGCAAGAGCGCGAGTAGCTTCACCGGCGAATGTTGTAGAAGGCCGCCATCCCGGAATAGGAAGCGCAATCGCCCAATTCTTCTTCTATGCGCAGAAGTTGGTTGTATTTCGCCGTGCGGTCCGAGCGCGAGAGCGATCCGGTCTTGATCTGCATGGCGTTGGTGGCCACCGCGATGTCGGCGATCACCGTGTCTTCCGTTTCGCCGGAGCGGTGGGAAATGACCGCCGTGTAACGTGCGCGCTTGGCCATTTCCACCGCCGCAAGCGTCTCGGACAATGTCCCGATCTGGTTGATCTTCACCAGGATGGAATTGGCGATGCCCCGGTCGATGCCTTGCTTGAGAATTTTGGTGTTGGTGACGAAAAGATCGTCGCCCACGAGTTGCACGCGCTTTCCCAGTCGTTGCGTGAGCATGGCCCAACCATCCCAGTCGGTTTCGCCCATGCCGTCCTCGATGCTGATGATGGGATATTTCTCCGCGAGATTGGCGAGATAACCCGTGAATTGCTCGGAAGTGAGGGAGGATTTTTCCGATTCCAGCTCGTACTTGCCGTGCTTGTGGAACTCGGAGCTGGCGCAATCGAGTGCGAGTGCTATGTCTTCTCCGGGCTTGAACCCAGCCAGGCCGATGGCCTCCACCAGCAATTGGCAAGCAGCCTCGTTGCTGGACAGATTGGGAGCAAAGCCACCTTCATCGCCCACGGCAGTGGACATTTTCTTGGACTGCAACACCTTCTTCAAGGTGTGGAACACTTCCACACCCCAGCGCAGGGCTTCGCGAAAGCTTGGCGCGCCCACGGGGATGATCATGAACTCCTGAATGTCCAGGCTGTTGTCGGCGTGGGCGCCGCCATTGATCACGTTCATCATGGGCACGGGCATTTCGATGGAACCCGCGCCACCCAGATACCTGTACAAGGGCAAACCGGATTCTTCCGCCGCCGCCTTGGCCACCGCGAGGGATACCGCCAGTGTGGCGTTAGCACCCAGGCGCGATTTGGTCTCGGTGCCATCGAGTTCGATCAAGGTCTTGTCGATGAGCGTTTGCTCTTCCGCATCCAAACCTATGATGGCTTCGCACACTTCGGTGTTGATGTTTTCCACGGCCTTGAGCACGCCCTTGCCCATATAACGGCTCTTGTCCCCATCGCGTAATTCGATGGCTTCTTTTTGCCCGGTGGATGCCCCTGAAGGCACGGCGGCACGGCCCATGGCACCCGATTCGAGCAACACATCGGCTTCCACGGTGGGATTGCCGCGAGAATCCAAAATCTCGCGCGCCACCACGTCGACGATTGAACTCATATCTTTCCTCTAAGCGTTAGCCAACAAACGGTTCTCGGCAAAGCCGCGGCGTTTGACGGCGGCATCCACTTCCACCAGCGTCTCCAACAATTCGCCCATGAGATGCAGGGGCCAAGCATTCGGGCCATCGGATAGGGCCTTGGCGGGATCCGGATGAGTTTCAATGAATATCCCCGCGATGCCCGCCGCCACGGCTGCGCGCGCGAGCGCGGGTACGAACTCGCGCTGGCCGCCGCTTGCATCCCCGCGCCCGCCAGGCAATTGCACCGAGTGGGTCGCATCGAATACCACCGGACACCGCGTTTCGCGCATCACCACGAGGGAGCGCATGTCGGAGACGAGGTTGTTGTAACCGAACGAGAATCCGCGCTCGCACACCATGACATTGTCGGTGCCGCTCGCTTCCTTCGCCTTGGCCACCACGTTTTTCATCTCCCACGGGGAGAGAAACTGGCCCTTCTTGATATTGACCGGTCTGCCAGCCGATGCGGCGGCACGGATGAAATCCGTTTGCCGGCACAGAAACGCCGGCGTTTGCAGCACGTCCACGGCCGCCGCCGCGGAACTAATCTCATCCGTTTCGTGGATGTCCGTTAGCACCGGGACTCCGATGCTTCGCTGTACGTCCGCCAAGATGGCCAAGCCTTTTTCCATCCCCATCCCACGGTAAGACTTACTCGAACTGCGGTTCGCCTTGTCGTAGGAGGACTTGTAGATGAAGGGGATTCGCAGCTTGGCGCACAACTCCTTGAGCGTACCGGCCGTGTCCATGGCCATTTCTCGCGACTCGATGACGCAGGTCCCCGCGATCAGAAAGAACGGCTTATCGAGCCCTGCTTCGAAGTGGCACAGCTTCAAGCCCTTTTCTCCGCGCACGAGCGTTCCAAATCCACGGACACCACCTTGCTCCGCGATCCGTGCGCGAGCGCGGCGCGCACGAATGCGGTGAATAAAGGATGGCCCTTGCGCGGCGTGGAAGTAAATTCCGGATGGAACTGGCAACCGACGAACCAAGGATGATCTGGCAACTCGATCATCTCGCACAACTGCTTGCCTTCTGACGAGCGCCCCGATACCTTCAGTCCCGCCTTCTCCAGCGCCGGCAAATAGATGTTGTTCACCTCGTAGCGATGGCGGTGGCGCTCGGCGATCCGGTCGCTTCCGTAGATCTTGCGCGCGAGTGTATCGGCCCCCAACACGCAGGTCTGGCCGCCCAAGCGCATGGTACCTCCGAGATCGGAAGTAGCATCGCGCCGCTCCACCTTGCCTTCGCGGTCCTGCCATTCCGAGATGAGAGCAACCACCGGGTGCGGTGTATCCAAGTCGAACTCGGTACTGTGGGCACCCTGCAAACCGGCAACATTGCGCGCGAATTCGATCACCGCCAACTGCATCCCGAGGCAAATGCCGAGGTAAGGCACGTTATTCTCGCGCGCGTAGCGGGCCGCTTGTATCTTGCCCTCCACTCCCCGGCGGCCAAAACCGGGCGCCACCAGAATGGCGTCCATGCCCGCCAAACAACCCGCGCCTTCGGCTTCGATGGTCTCGGCGTCGATGTATTGGATATGGATCTTGCTGCGTGTGTGCAACCCAGCGTGGATCAGCGCCTCGGAGAGCGACTTGTAGGATTCCGTGAGTTCCACATACTTGCCCACGAAGGCGATAGTGACTTCGTGCTGGGGATGCTCCAGGGCTTCCACCAGTTTGTTCCAGGCGGATAGATCGGCCGCGCGCGCCAGGATATGAAGCTTGTGGCAGACGATCTCGTCCAGAATCTGGTTGTGCAGCATCGCCGGAATCTTGTAGATGCTGTCTGAATCCACCACCGAAATCACCGCCTCGGGCGCGACGTTGGTGAATAGCGCGATCTTGCGCCGCTCTTCCTCCGGCAACGGGCGGTCGGCGCGGCACAGCATAATATCGGGCTGTATGCCGATCTCGCGCAACTCCTTGACCGAGTGCTGGGTCGGCTTGGTCTTCAATTCACCCGCCGTCGCGATATAGGGCAGCAGCGTTAGATGAATGAAGCACGTGTTGATCTTGCCTTCCTCGATGCCCATCTGGCGAATGGCTTCAAGGAACGGCAGCGATTCGATGTCCCCCACTGTCCCGCCAATCTCCACGATGGCGAGATCGGACCCTTCCGCGCCCTTGCGGATATTGAGCTTGATTTCGTCCGTGATGTGGGGAATGACCTGCACCGTATGGCCCAGATATTCGCCCCGGCGCTCCTTGCGGATGACGTGGTCGTAGATCTGCCCCGTGGTGAAGTTATTCCGGCGACTCATCTTGGCGCTCGTGAAGCGCTCGTAATGGCCGAGGTCCAGATCCGTTTCGGCGCCATCCTCGGTGACAAACACCTCGCCGTGCTGAAACGGGCTCATGGTCCCCGGATCGACGTTGATGTAGGGATCGAGCTTCAGCATCGTGAGCTTGATCCCGCGAGATTCCAGGATCGCCGCTAGAGACGCGGCAGCGATCCCTTTACCCAGGGAGGAGACAACGCCGCCGGTAACGAAAATGTACTTTGTCACGCCCTGAACTTAGTCATGCCCGCGGAAAGGCGAGAGCCCCCATGTTACCAAAAGACAACTGCATAACAAGCGCAATGGTTTCCCGCGCGTTCCATCGTGTACCCAGATCAACGATGCGCCTCTTTCGCCAAGTAGAGCCAAGTCTCCACAACAGTATCCGGATTCATGGAGATGGTGTCGATGCCCTCCTCCACCAGCCACTTGGCGAAATCGGGATGATCCGACGGCCCTTGGCCACAGATGCCGATGTACTTGCCTTTTTTCTTGCAGGCGTCAATGGCCAGATGCAGCATGGCCTTGACGGCAGGGTCGCGTTCGTCGAAGGAACCGGCAACGATACCAGAATCGCGGTCCACGCCCAAGGTCAACTGAGTCATGTCGTTCGAGCCGATGGAATAGCCATCGAAGTACTCCAGAAACGCATCCGCCAACAGGGCGTTGGAAGGGATCTCGCACATCATGATCAAGCGCAGGCCGTTCTCGCCGCGCTTCAAGCCATTTTGTTCGAGCAGCGCCACCACTTGCTTGGCTTCGCTGGTGGTGCGCACGAATGGCACCATGATCTCGACGTTGGTGAGCCCCATCTCGTCGCGCACCTTCTTCATGGCCTGGCATTCCAACTGGAAACATTCCTTGAACCCGGGATCGATGTAGCGCGAAGCACCGCGAAAACCCAGCATGGGATTTTCCTCGTGAGGTTCGTAGCGCTGGCCGCCCAGCAGGCTGGAATACTCGTTGGACTTGAAGTCCGATAGGCGCACGATGACAGGCTTGGGGTAGAAAGCCGCGCCCAGGGTGGCGATGCCCTCCACCAGTTTTTCCAGATAGAAAGTCTTGGGGTCGGAGTAACTCGCCGAGCGCGCTTCCACGTCGCGCTTGAGATCCGGTGGCAAATTAGGATAGGCCAGCACTGCCTGCGGATGAATGCCGATCATGCGAGCGATGATGAATTCCAGGCGCGCCAAGCCCACGCCGGCGTTGGGTAAGCGCTGAAAATCGAAGGCCAGTTCCGGATTGCCCACGTTCATATAAATCTTGACCGGCGCCTTGGGCATGGCGTCCACGGAAAGATCCAGCACTTCCACATCCAGCTTGCCCCGGTAAACATAACCCGTGTCCCCTTCGGCGCAGGAGACTGTCACCTCGTCGTCCTCGCGCAAATTGCGCGTGGCGTCCGCGCAGCCCACCACCGCCGGAATTCCCAATTCGCGCGCGATGATGGCGGCGTGACAAGTGCGCCCGCCCCGGTTGGTGACGATGGCCGAAGCGCGTTTCATCACGGGCTCCCAATCGGGATCTGTCATGTCGGTGACGAGCACGTCGCCCGCGCGCACCCGTGACATCTCGGAGGCATCCGCCACCAATCGCACGGGACCGGTGCCCACGCGGTTACCGATGGCGCGCCCGGTCACCAGAATCTCGCTGCGCTCCTTGATGCGGTAGCGGCGCTGGGTGCCGGCCTTGGTGTGAACCTCCACGGTTTCGGGGCGCGCCTGCAGAATGTACAGCTTGCCATCGATGCCATCGCGCCCCCATTCGATATCCATGTGGCGCCCGTAATGCTTCTCGATGATGACGGCGAATTTCGCCAGCTCGGTGATCTGCGCATCGCTTATCGAAAAGCGCCGCCGCTGTGTCTCATCCACTTCCAGGGTACGCACCGAGCGCCCCGCCGCGCGCGAATCGGCGAATACCATTTTGATGAGCTTGGATCCCAGGGTCCGCCGCAGGATCGCGGGCCGCGCCGCGTTCAATGCGGGTTTGTAGACGTAGAACTCGTCGGGATTGACCGCGCCCTGCACCACGGTCTCGCCCAATCCATAGGATGAGGTGATGAACACCACTTGATCGAAACCCGACTCCGTGTCGAGCGAGAACATCACGCCACTGGCCGCGAGGTCGCTACGCACCATGCGTTGCACTCCCGCGGACAAGCCCACCTCGGCGTGGGCGAAGCCCTTGTGAACACGGTAGGCTATGGCGCGGTCGTTGTAGAGGGAGGCGAATACATGCTTGATAGCTTCGAGCAGATTATCGATGCCGTGTATGTTGAGGAAAGATTCCTGCTGCCCGGCGAAGGAAGCATCGGGCAAGTCCTCGGCCGTGGCCGATGAGCGCACGGCAAAAGACAGATCGTCGCTCCCGCCATGGGCCAGCGCCGCGTAGGCTTGCCGAATTTCCTGCTCCAGGCGCGCGGGAAAGGGGGCCGCCGTGATCATCTTTCGGATCCTGGCCCCAGCCTCCGCCAGCGCCTTGACGTCGTCGACGTCGATGGCGGTCACGATCTTGTCTATGGTCCGCGCCATGGCGTTCGCGGATAGGAACTCATGGTAGGCCCCGGCCGTGGTGGCAAAGCCGCCCGGGACGCGCACGCCCAGATGCTCCAACTGGCTGATCATTTCGCCTAGGGAGGCATTCTTGCCTCCCACCCTGGCGACGTCGGCCATGCGCAATCGATCCAAGGGCAAAACATAGGCTTCGCTGCTCATTTGTTCAATCGTCCATGCAAATTCAAACGTGGTATTTTATGGGCCACTTCAACCGCATCAATCGCCCATGGCATCCAAAAGAAGCGCTTTTTTTATCTCCGACCGCACTGGAATCACCGCGGAAATGCTCGGTCACAGTCTACTCACGCAATTCGACCAAGCTGGCTTCGTCGAACGCACCATGCCTTTCATCGATACAGAAGCGAAAGCGCTCCAAGCCGTTCAGGAGATTAACGCGGCCGGCGTGGCCGACGGCGTGCGCCCAGTGGTCATCAGCACCCTCGTCGATGCCAGCATCATAGCGGTAGTCACCCAAGCCCAAGCCCTGGTGCTGGACTGCTTTCAGATCTTCATCGCGCCCCTCGAGCAAGAACTTGGCATGCGCTCCGCTCACGCCGTGGGCCGCTCCCATAGCGTCACCAACACGGCGAGTTACTACAAACGCATCGACGCGGTGAATTTTGCCCTATCCTACGACGACGGCCAGTCCACCAAGGACCTGATCAACGCCGATGTCGTGCTGGTGGGTGTCTCGCGTTGCGGCAAAACCCCCACGTGCCTCTATCTCGCCTTGCAATACGGCATCAGGGCAGCCAATTATCCGCTAATTCCAGAGGACTTCGGCACCATGAAGTTGCCCTCGGCCCTTCGCCCCCTACGGGAAAAACTCTTCGGCCTCACCATCCTGCCCGAACGCCTTCACCAAGTTCGCACCGAGCGGCGCCCAGGAAGCAAGTACGCGGACCTGCAAAACTGCCAATCGGAAGTGCGCGAAGCCGAAACCCTCATGCGCAGCGAGACCATTCCATACCTGGACACCACCCACCGTTCTATCGAGGAACTGGCCTCGACCATCTTGCATCAAGGGCACCTACAGCGGCACTTGTACTGAGCATGTCCAACACCTCCCGCACCGGAGCGAAGCTGCGGCGGTGATGAACCGTGGCGCCATGCTCCCGTAGCACCGCCATATGCTTCGCCGTGGGATATCCCTTGTGCTGGTCAAAACCATAGGCTGGATACTCCTTGTGCAAGGACAGCATCAGGGCATCGCGAGCGGTCTTGGCTAGGATGGAAGCCGCGCTGATGGCGGGTTCAGTTCGATCCCCCCTGACGATGGTACGAGTGGCGATGCCTAGGGACGGGTCTTGATTTCCATCGACAAGTGCCAGCAAGGGCGTAACGCTCAGCCCCCGCACCGCGCGGCGCATGGCGAGCAACGTCGCTTGCAGGATGTTGTGCTGGTCGATTTCCTCAACGCTTGCGCTTGCCACGCACCACGACAATGCTTGCCCTCGAATGATTTCGCTCAGAACCTCGCGCTGGCGCGCGGATAACTTCTTGGAATCGGCGAGGCCCTCGATGGGACGCTCGGGATCCAGGATCACACACGCCGCGAACACAGGCCCCGCGAGAGGCCCGCGCCCAGCCTCATCGATACCGCAGCAAGGTTCAAGAAACCGGTTCGGCGAGGGCATGCAATCCCCGGGAACCCGGACTCGCGGTCTTTCTCTCCAGGATGGGACTCAGTGCGTCCAGCAAGCGTTGCTGCGTACCCGCGCGCAATGAGCGGTGAATGTCCAGAAAAGCGTCCTCTTGCCTGGCGCGAATATCCTTGTCCGCGATCTGATTCATCATCGCCTGCGCGAGAATCTCGGGCGTGGCATCGTCTTGCAGAATTTCCGGAACGATAAACCGACCCGCCAAGATATTCGGCAGCGCGACGTATGGCAGGGAATAACCGCGCCGCCGGATCATGCGGTAGGTCATGGGCGAGAGCTTATAGGTCACCACCATGGTGCGCTTCAACAACGCGGCTTCGAGCGCCGCCGTGCCAGAGGAAAGCAAGACGCCATCGGCGGCCGTCATCGCCATTTGCGCGTGGCCATACAACAGCGTCACCGGCACCGCCCCGGCTTCGCTTCGGTAGATGGCCTGCTCGAATATAAGGCGGGTCTTGCGGCTCAGCAAGGGCACGAGGAAGTGCGCGTGTTCATGCTGGGCGTGAATCAACTTCGCCGTTTTCACGAACAAATCCGCCATGTAACTCACTTCGCTCTCGCGGCTGCCCGGCAGCAAGGCTACGACCAAGCGATTCGCGCCCAGTTTGAATTGCTCGCGAGCGCTAGCCCGGTTCGGCCGCTCGGGAATGGCATCGGCCAGCGGATGCCCGACAAAGCTGCAGGGGACTTTGGCCCCTTGCAACAACTCAGCCTCGAAAGGCAATAGAGCCAGCACCAAATCGCAGGCGCGCCGTAGTTGCTTGACACGCTTGCCGCGCCATGCCCAGACCTGAGGCGCCACGTACTGAACGGTGGCGATACCGCGCTTCTTGAGTTTTTCCTCCAGCCCCAGGTTGAAATCCGGGGCATCTATCCCGATAAACAGGTTCGGCGGCTCGGACAGCAGGAGATCGGTGAGTTCCCTGCGAATCCTGAGAATCCGCGGTAGGCCGCGCAACACTTCCACATAGCCGCGCACCGCCAGATGCTCGGATTCGTGCAGGACGCGAAATCCTTCCGTGCGCATGCGCGGCCCGCCGATGCCATAACAGTCGATGCCCGGATATTTGCTTTTCAACGCTCGCACGAGGTGAGCACCCAGATAGTCGCCCGATGCTTCTCCCGCCACGACGGCCACGCGCATAGCGATTCTTGGGACTAGCGGCTCAGACTTCGCCGCGACGCGGATATGAATTCGACGAGAATCCGAAGCTCTGGATTTTCTTGCGCCTGTACCTCCAAGGCCTTGGCGGCGTCGGCTAGCGTCAGACCAGAACGGTAGAGGGTCTTGTAGGCGCGGCGAATGGCGGTAATCGCCTTGGGACTGAAGCCGCGCCGGCGCAACCCCTCGGAATTGACGCTACGAGGTTCGGCGCTGCTCCCCGCGGCCATGACGTACGGCGGAATATCGCGCAGCACGAGCGAACTCGCCGCCGTGAAGGCATGGGCGCCAATGCTGCAGAACTGGTGCACCTGCGTGAATCCTCCCAGAATCACCCAATCGCCGATATGCACGTGGCCCGCCAGTTGGGTATTGTTGGCGAAGATGGTGTGGCTACCCACCTGGCAGTCGTGCGCGAGATGCACGTAGGCCATGATCCAATTGTCGTCACCCACGCGAGTCACGCCCGCGTCTTGAATGGTGCCGCGGTTGAAGGTGCAAAACTCGCGGATGACGTTGCCGTCGCCAATCTCCAGGCGCGTGGGCTCATCGCGATATTTCTTATCCTGGGGAGCCTCGCCTAGCGAGACGAATTGCGCGATGCGGTTATTCTTTCCGATGCGCGCGTGGCCCTTGATGACGCAATGGGAGCCGATCACGGTTGCCTCGCCGATCTCCACGTGCTCCTCGATCACCGTGTATGGGCCCACCACCACGCCAGGCGCGAGGCGCGCGCCGGGCGAAATCACTGCGCTCGCGTGAATCATAAGCTAGACGAGTTCTTCGTTACGAATGGTGCATAGCAAGCCGCCTTCGGCGACCACATGCTCGCCAACACGCGCGCTTCCAGAAAACTTGGCGATTCCGCGCAGCATGCGTTGCAAGGAAACCTCCAAGATCAATTGGTCGCCCGGTATCACGGGCCGCTTGAATCTGAAATTGTCGATGCCCGCGAAGTAATAAAACAACTTACCGGTCTTCTTGTCGTCAATGGAGAAGTGCGCGAGCACCGCCGCGGCTTGCGCCATGGCCTCGGCGATCAGCACGCCTGGCATCACGGGGCTCGTGGGGAAGTGGCCCACGAAGAAATGTTCGTTGATGGTCACGTTCTTGAGCGCCCGAATGGACTTGCCCGGTTCGCACTCCAGCACACGGTCCACCAGCAAGAATGGATAGCGGTGAGGTAAGCAATTCAGAATTTCCTTGATATCCATCCGCCTGTTCTCCTGTATGCCTTCCATGCTAGTCAGTTTTCACCGGGCCTGGTCTTCCAGCGCCTTGATGCGCTGCGCGAGCGCGTCGAGATGCTTGACCTGAACGGCATTCTTCAACCAGCGCTCATGGGAGGAAAACGGACACACCGCGGTGTACTGTCCGCGATCCCGAATGGATTTGCTGATCAACGTCCCACCGGATATTCCCACTTCGTCGGCGATTTCCAGATGCCACGAGATCATGGCACCCCGCCGATGCGGCAGCTCTTTCCGATGGTGGTGCTTCCAGCGATTCCCACGCAACCCGCGATCGCCGTGTGAGCGCCAATGCGGCAGTTGTGCCCAATCTGTATTTGGTTGTCGAGCTTGGCGCCCTCCTCGATCACCGTGTCGTCCAAGACTCCCCGGTCAACGGTCGTATTCGCACCGATTTCCACGTCATCGCCGATGAGCACGCGGCCCACCTGGGGAATCTTGTTCCAGCGGCCGCCTTCCGGCGCAAACCCAAACCCATCGGCGCCGATCACCACGCCAGCGTGAAGAATAACACGCTCGCCTAGGATGCAATGGTGGTAAATCACGACATTGGCATGTAGCCGGGCACCAGCGCCGATGTGAACATGTTCTCCAATCACGCATCCGGATTCGATGACGGCGTGCGCGCCGATGTGCGCGCCGCGCCCAATGCTCACCAGCGGCCCCACGCACGCGCTGGGATCCACGTGAGCTTCGGGATGCACGACGGCGCGGGAATCCACCCCAGGGGCATGCACGGGCGGCGGAATGAGAAGCCGTGAAACTTGCGCGAAATAGCCGTAGGGATCGGCTGAAACGATGCGCGTTTGCGCGAACGATTGCGCATCGGCGGCGGGCAAGATCACGACACCGGCGCGCGTGGCGGCCAAGTGCTTACGGTACTTCCCGCGGGCCAGAAACGCCGCTTGGTCAGGTTGGGCATCCGTCAATGTCCCCACCCCGCGAATGGGAACATTTCCATCCCCCCATAACTCGCCCCCCAATTGGGCGACGATTTCCGCGACCCGATAAACCGGCATCGTTACTTGTCGGTGAGTGCCTTGATGACTTTGTCGGTGATGTCGATACGGCCGCTGCGGAACACGGCCTCTTGCAGAATCAAATCGTATTTTTCGGCCTCGGCGATCTGCGCGATCACCTTATTGGCACGCTCTAGCACTTGCGCCAATTCCTCATTCTTTCGCAAATTCAGATCCTCGCGAAATTCCCGCTGTATGCGTTGCAGGTCGCGGTTGATGCGGCCAAGGTCCGCGTCCTTATTGCGGCGCTCGGTCTCGCTCATGGTCACCCCGTCCTTCTCCAGCGAAGCCTGAAGATCCTTTGCCTGTTTCGCGAGCTTCTGCAATTCCAGCTCGCGCGGCGCGAATTCCTTTTCCAGCTTCTTGAGTGCACGCTGGGCGGGCGCGGCCTCCTTGAAGATTCGCTCGGTGCTCACGAATCCGATCTTGATTTCGTTCCCAGCGGCTTGGCCGCAGGTCCAAGCCAGCGCAACCACACACATCAGCACGATCGATTTCATCTAGGTCTATCCTCTATTTCTATCCCCAGGGCCTAGAACAACGTGCCCAAGGAAAACTGGAAGGTTTGTAGTTTATCCCCTGGCTTGTCGTTGAGGGCCCGGCCGAAACTAAACTTAAGGGGCCCCGCCGGCGAATACCATCCCATGGCGATGCCCGTGGAGTACCGGGTTTCGCCCAGGTCGAATGTATCGCCCAGGGTACCCGCGTCAAGGAAAACCGACAAGCGCACGGACTTATCCTTCTGCAAGCCAGGAAAGGGGAAAAGAACTTCCGCGCTGCCGATGATCTGGCGTTTCCCGCCCAGGGCATTGCCCACGCTATCCTTCGGGCCGATGGAGGCTGCGGAGAAGCCTCGCAGTGACCCTACCCCGCCCAGGTAGAAATTCTTGTAGAAGGGCAAGGGCTTGTCGCTGTAGCCATCCGCCAGCCCGATCTGCCCGTTCAGCGCCAAGGTGGTGTTCTTGGTCATGGGAGAAAACCACTGATACTGGTAAGTGGTCCGGTAAAAGCGCAAGTTCGCGCCGGGCATGGCGACTTCCCCATGCAAACGCTGGTAACTTCCGGTGGTGGTGTAGATCACGCTGTCGCGCTTGTCGCGAGACCAGCCGGCGCTGCCGATTAGCGCGGTGGTGGTGTTGCCGAATGTCGCGACAAAATCCTGATATTGCACCGGGCTGGAGTCGAAGATCTCCAAGTTGGTGTGCTCGAAGGAGAGGCCGTAGCTCACCGTATCGGTTTCCGTCACCGGCACACCCACGCGCAGGCCAAATCCATATGTGTTGGTGTTATAGGTCGCCACGGACAAGGAGCTTGCATCCACGTCGCGCCGGTACGCATCGAATCCCAAGCTCACCCCATCGTCCGTATAGTAGGGATTGGTAAAGGACAATGCGTACACCGTGTTCACGCTCCCGCTATTGACCTGAACCGTCAAGTTGTTTCCGGATCCGAACACGTTGTTCTCCGACACCGTTCCGGTCAGCACCACCTTCTCCGTGGAAGAATAGCCCACGCCTAACAAGAGCGATCCCGTGGGGCGCTCCGTCACGGTGACGTTAATATCCACTTGGTCGGGCGCTCCGGGCACCGCCACCGTGTCCACCGCCACCTCGGCGAAATAACCCAGCTTGTCCACCCGCGTCTTGGAGCGGCGCAATTTTTCCGTGGAGTACCAGGCACCTTCCATCTGCCTTAGCTCGCGCCGGATGACCTCGTCACGGGTAGAAACGTTGCCCGCGATGTCGATGCGGCGCACATATACCATGCGGCCCGGATCGACGTAGAGCGTATAGGCCACCTTGCCGTTTTGCTTGTCCAGCTCGGGCACCGGATTGACGTTGGCGAAGGCGTAGCCCGAATTTCCCAAGCGGTCGGACATTAACTTCACCGATTCCGCCAGCCGCTCCCGGGAAAACTCTTCCCCTACCTTGAGTTTCAGATCCTTGCGCAATTCAGCCTCGGAGACAATCAGCTCCCCCGCGAACCGGATCTCCGACGTCGTGTAGCGCTTGCCCTCGGTGATATTCACGGTGATGAAAATGTCCTCCTTGCCGGCGGAGATGGCCACCTGCGTCGAATCTATGGAGAACTCAAGAAACCCCTGGTTGAGATAGAAGGAGCGCAAGCTTTCCAGATCGGCCTCGAGTTTTTGCCGCGAGTATTGGTCGTTCTTGCTGTACCAAGTGAACATCCCCGGGGTTCGCAGCGTGATGATGTCCAGTAACACGGACTCCTTGAACTCCTTGTTGCCGATGATGTTGATCTGGCGGATCTTTGCCACTTCCCCTTCCGTGATGGTGAACGTGATCGCCACCCGGTTGCGCTCCATCGGCGAGAGTTCGGATTTGATTTGCGCGCTGTACTTGCCCCGGCTCAAATATTGTCCCTTGAGGTCTTGCGTGGCTTGCTCCAGCAGATTGCGGTCGAAAATCCGCCCCTCGGATAAGCCGATCTGCTTCATGTTCTCCTTCAACTTGTCATCGCCGAATTCCTTCGCCCCCACGAACTCGATCTGCGCGATGGCGGGGCGTTCCAGCACCGTCACGACCAACACATCGCCGTCGGCCTCGAGGCGCACATCCTTGAAGAATCCGGTCGCGTACAAGGCCCTTATGGCAGCGGCGGCTTTTGCGTCGTCCAGGCGCTCGCCCACTTTGACGGGCAGATAGCTGAAGACGGTTCCGGCTTCCGTGCGCTGAATGCCTTCGACCCGGATATCCTTCACGGTAAAGGGTTCGAAGGCTAGGACTCGGGAAGCAATCAGACTGGCGAGGAGGAGTGCGGCGGTTCTAGTTATTCTTCTTATCATCGGTCAGGAGCCGCCGGCGAGGCGATAGATATCGTTATAAAGCGCGCAAGCCATCAGTACGAACAGCAATGCCATGCCCGCGCGCTGTCCCAGTTCCATGGCGCGCTCGGATAGCGGGCTGCCCTTCAGAATCTCGATGGCGTAGTACAGCAAGTGGCCTCCGTCCAGCAGCGGCACGGGCAAAAGGTTCAAGACACCAAGACTGATACTGATGAGCGCGATGAATGTCAGGTAGGGCAGCCAGCCCATCTGCGCGGACTGGCCGGCATAGTCGGCGATGGTAATGGGCCCGCTCAAGTTCTTGAGGGATACATCGCCCACCACCATCTTGCCCAGCATTTTGAGCGTAATGGCGGAGGTATCCCAGGTCCGCCCCACGGCCTGCGTGAGGGCCTCCCAAGGCCCATGCCTTACCTCCGTCATCAAGGCTTCATAGGCGGCCGGATCGGCCTGGTGCCCGATGCCGATGCGCCCCACCTTCTTGCCGTTTTCCTCGCTCACTTCTGGAATCACCGCGAGCGATAACCGATGGCCCGCGCGGTCGATGCCAAGCACGATTTCCTTGCCGGGGCTGGCGCTGACCATGGCCACCAGATCCCTCCAACTCCCAACGGGGTTACCGTCGATGGCAACAATCTTGTCTCGCGTCTGAACCCCCGCTTGCGCCGCCACCCGGCCTTCGACGACCACGCCCACGATGGCAGGCGACTCGGGCTCGTAGCGTCCCAAACCAGCCTTCTCCAGAAAATCGCCGTCGAGATCCTCCGGCCGCAGCGAGGAAAGGTCCAGATTCCGGAAGTTGATTTCGTTACGCGGATTGTGCGTTTCGATCCGCACCGACTCCCTGGCCACGGCGGTATCGAGCAACAGCCAGCGCATGTCCTGGAACGTCTTGACTTCCCGCTGGCCAATCCGCGTAATGGTTTCACCTCCAGCGAACCCCGCTGCCGCCGCCGGCGTATTCGGCGCGGGAGGCGCGATGATGGGTTTTATCCCCGGCACGCCATGTAAAAACATCACCCAATAAAGCGCGATGGCCAGAAGAAAATTCGCGATGGGCCCCGCGCTCACGATGGCAATGCGCCGCCCTACGCTCTGGGTATTGAAAGCGCGGTGGAGCTCGGAAGGCAACACCGGGCCTTCGCGCTCGTCCAGCATCTTGACGTAACCGCCGAGCGGGAACGCGGCGATGCTCCACTCGGTTTTGTCCTTACCGCGAATCCAGGTGCGCAGCGGGCTGCCGAATCCCAGCGAAAAGCGCAGCACCCTCACGTTGCACCAGCGCGCCACCCAATAGTGCCCCAACTCGTGCACCACGATGAGTACGCCAAGCGCAACGATAAAGGCGGCGATCTTGAATAATAGGGACATGCGTGTGACTAGTTAATGTGAGAGGCGAGGCGCGCCGAAGAGGAGGAGGGGGAGCTTGGATGCAACAACGCGACTTGGCGCCTGGCCTCTCGCCGCGCTTGGGCGTCGGTATCCATGACTTCTTCGAGCGTATTGGGTTCCGGTAAGCGCAGGCGGCCCATCGTCTCCTCGATTATCCTCGGGATTTGCGTGAAACTCACGCGCTCATCTAGAAACGCTTGCACCGCGATTTCGTTGGCGGCATTGAGCACGATGGGCGCATCGCTACTGGCATGCAAGGCGGCGTAGGCCAAGCCCAAACAGGGGAAACGCTCCAAGTCAGGCGGCTCGAACTCCAGTTTGGCCATGGCCAGAACGTCCAGATAGCGCGCCCCGGATTCCACACGCTCCGGATAAGCCAGGGCGTGGGCGATCGGAATTCGCATATCGGGATGACTCAATTGCGCCAGCACGGAGCCATCCAGATACTCCACCATCGAATGGATCACGCTTTGCGGGTGCACGACAACCTCGATCATCCCCGGTGCGGCATCGAATAGCCATTTCGCCTCGATCACCTCGAGGCCCTTGTTCAACATGGTGGCGGAGTCCACCGAAATCTTGCGGCCCATCACCCAGTTCGGGTGGGCGCATGCCTCGCGCGGCGTCACCGACGCGAGTTCGCTCAGACACTTCGTGCGAAACGGCCCCCCGGAGGCGGTCAATATGATGCGCCGCACGCCCAAGGGAGTGGCCCGTCCGCTAAAACTATCCGGCAAGGACTGCAGAATCGCGTTATGTTCGCTGTCGATGGGAAGTAATTGCGCCCCCGAGAGCGCCACTTGGCGCATGAATAAGCGCCCGGCCATCACCAGTGCTTCCTTGTTGGCGAGTAACACTCTCTTGCCGGCGGACACGGCGGCCCAGGTAGATTCCAGCCCAGCCGCACCGACGATGCCTGCCACCACCGTGTCGCAATCTGGCGCGCGGGCGATCTCGGCCAGCGCCTTTGGCCCGGAAAGTACTTCGCACGGGAGTTTCAACTCACGCAAGCGCTCTCGTAACCGATTGGCGCTAGCCTCCTCTGTCATTACAGCGACCCGCGGCGCGTGGCGCTGGCAGATCTCCAGCATGCGATCGACGCTGGTGGCCGCGGCCACCGCCATCACCCGGTAGCGCTCCGGATGAAGATCCACCACCGCCAAGGTGTTGCTCCCGATGGAGCCCGTGGCGCCGAGAAGACATAGGTTACGCGCGGTCATTAGTCTCTTACGGATTCACTGTCGACAGAATTGGAGAAGAAATTGCGAAACGGTGCTTTGGGGGATCAACAAGGGGATCGCCCCTTGTTCCTCCTGGGGGATAAACAAGGGGGTTCTCCCCTTGTTCGTAACATGATTGTTGCCGAAGCGAGTGCATGCGTTTTGGTTCCGGCTATGCCGGCTTAGGGTAAATTAGAAACAGATGAGTGCGAGCGCATAAGCCACAGTACGAAGACCGCAATGGGCATGGCACCCGCCAAGGCATCGATTCTATCGAGTACCCCGCCATGGCCGGGAAGTAGATTACCGCTGTCCTTAACGCCCGCCACGCGCTTCAACCAAGACTCCAGAAGGTCGCCCTCGATGCCAAGCACCAACATCAGGACGCCAAGGCCAAGCATGGGCAAGACGCCGGGGAATGCATCTGGATACATCGTAGCCAACCCGTAGACGTAGAGCAGCACCATCACGGCGGCGCCCGCGACGCCCTCCCAAGTCTTTCCGGGGCTGATGCTGGGTGCGAGCTTTCTGCGGCCAAACATCCGCCCGAAAGCATAGGCCGCCGTATCGGCGACCCAAACCACCGCCATCAACGCCAATAACTTCCAGGGCTCGGCATGAAGTACGAACAAGGCGTGCCACAGCGGAATCAAGGCCACGATGCCGAAGACTCCCAGGTACCACGGGTTGGTGATGCGCCAGCCGGAGCGCAGCCACAAGGGAACCCATAGAACCCAGAAGGCGATGGCCAGCAAGTAGCCCAGCACACCTTGCGCGCAGGCTAAGAGCCCGCCGGGTTGGGTCACCTCCAAGGCGTAAGTGGCCATGCCCGCGGCGGCGAAAATAATCATGTAGGCCCATGAAACAAGAGTGCTCATACCGGCCAGCTTCGACCATTCCCAGGCCGCGATCAGCGACACGAAACCGAGCAATCCGCCCCACACCGTGGCGGGGGCCGCGAACAGCGCCAGGAGAATCACCGGCAATGCCACAGCGACTGTGAGCAGCCGCTGCTTTAGCATGACTTAGCCACCCTGCGTGGCCGCCATGGGCTCGGACTTTTGCGTGGCCAACTGCTCGCTCGTGCGGCCAAACCGGCGTTCACGCTTGCCGTAGGACGCCAGCGCGGCCGCGAATGCCTTCTTGTCGAAATCAGGCCACAAGGTATCGGTGAAGTAAAGTTCCGTGTAGGCTAATTGCCACAAGCAAAAATTGCTGACCCGCTGCTCCCCGCCTGTACGAATGAACAGATCTGGTTCAGGCGCGTAACTCAAGGCCAAATAAGGCGCGAGATCGCTTTCTTCGAAGCTCTCCCGCGCGCCTTGTTCGCGCAACATGCGGTTCATCGCTTGCACGATATCCCAGCGCCCGCCGTAATTGGCCGCGATAGCGAGGGTCATCTTCGTGTTGGAGGCCGTCAATTCTTGCGCGCTTTCGATGGCCGCCACCAGGCGCGCCTCGAAACTCGCCATGTCTCCAATCACTTTCAGACGAATTTTGTTCTTGTGCAATTCGGCGACTTCTTGCTCCAGTGCGCGCAAAAAAAGCTGCATTAGGAAGGACACTTCCTCGGCGGGGCGCCGCCAGTTCTCGCTGCTGAAGGCGAACAGCGTGAGAAACTCCACGCCGCTCTCGGCGCAGCAGCGCACGATGGTTCTCACCGCTTCCAGCCCTTTGCGGTGGCCCGCCACGCGCGGCATCATGCGGCGCTTGGCCCAACGGCCGTTGCCATCCATGATGACCGCGATATGGCGCGGCACGCTCATCACGCCGGGAACCGCCACTTTGGAACTCGCGAATAAATTCATTGAACCCCGGTCTTCACCAACGCCTCCCGTGCCTCGGCGGAACCGCCGGTAAGCAGTTATACCGCCATCAACTCCGCTTCCTTGGTATGCAACAGCTTATCGATCTCGGCGATGTAATGGTCCGTGAGTTTTTGCACGTCGGCCTCGCCGCGCCGCTCATCGTCTTCCGAGATCTTCTTGTCCTTGATGAGATCCTTCAAATGGTGGTTGGCGTCGCGCCGCACATTGCGCACCGCCACCCTCGCATTTTCGGCCTCCCCGCGCACGACCTTGATGAGATCCTTGCGGCGCTCCTCGGTCAGTGCCGGCATGGGCACCCGTACCACCTCGCCGATCGTGGCGGGGTTCAAGCCTAAGTCCGAATCGCGGATGGCCTTCTCGATGGCCGGCGCCATCTTCTTCTCCCAGGCACTGACGGCAATGGTGCGCGCGTCCAGCAAACTCATGTTCGCCACCTGGTTGATGGGGGTCTGGGTGCCGTAGTAATCCACCGTGATATGGTCAAGCAAACCCGTGTGCGCCCGCCCCGTTCGTACCTTGCCCAAATCCACTTTCAGCGCATCGAGCGTCTTCTGCATCTTTTGCTCCGTGGACTTCTTCACTTCGCCAATCATCGTTCTATCTCCTACCGGCTAGCTGTGAACCAGGGTGCCTTCGTCATGCCCCGTCACCAAGCGCTTTAACGCCCCCGTCTTGAAGATACTGAATACGCTGATGGGGAGTTTTTGGTCGCGGCACAGGGTAAACGCCGTGGCATCCATGACCTTGAGATTCTTGGCGATGGCTTCGTCGAACGATAGCTGCCCATAGCGCGTAGCCTTGGGGTTGAGCTTGGGGTCCTCCGTGTAGATGCCATCGACCTTGGTGGCCTTCAACACGATATCGACGTTCATCTCCATGCCGCGTAACGCGGCCGCCGTATCCGTCGTGAAGAAAGGGTTGCCCGTCCCCGCCGCGAAGATCACCACCTTGCCTTCTTCGAGGTAGCGCATGGCCTTGCCCCGGATATAAGGTTCGGCGACTTGCTCCACGTTCAGAGCCGACATCACCCGCGCGCTGATGCCCTGGTGGCGCATCGCGTCTTGCAAGGCCAGGGCATTCATGACCGTGGCCAGCATGCCCATGTAATCGGCGGTGGCCCTATCCATGCCCTTGGCGCCAAGTGCCACGCCCCGGAAAATATTCCCGCCACCGATTACCACCCCCGTCTCCACACCCATGCGCACCACTTCGGCCACCTCGCCCACGATGCGTTCCAGGGTCTCGCGGTTGATGCCGTAGGGGTCATCCCCCATCAGCGCCTCACCGCTAAGTTTAAGCAGAATTCTTTTGTAGGCGGGTTTGCTGTCCATGTGGTGGATGTTACCGCTAGCGCGCTTGCGCTGCCTGGGCGGCCACCTCGGCCGCGAAGTCCGATTGCTTCTTCTCCAAGCCTTCACCCACCACGTAAAGCACGAAGGAAGCGACCGAGGCCGAATTCTTCTTGAGCAAATCCGCGATGGTGAGCTTGTCGTCCTTCACGAAGAGCTGGCCCAGCAACGTGACCTCCTTCAGATATTTCTGC
Source organism: Betaproteobacteria bacterium (assembly GCA_009693245.1). NCBI lineage: Bacteria > Pseudomonadati > Pseudomonadota > Betaproteobacteria > Betaproteobacteria bacterium. The sequence continues at coordinate 20,256 of SHXO01000053.1, forward strand.
ACGCTTCCTTCCACCATCTTTTCCACAATGTTGGCGGGCTTTCCCGACTCCGCCGCCTTGGCGGTGGCGATATCGCGCTCCTTCTGAATCAGCTCGGCGGAAACCTCTTCCTTGGCCAGTGCCACGGGCTTGGCCGCCGCGACATGCATTGCCAAGTCCTTGCGCAGCGTATCGTCCCCGCCTGTCACATCCACCAGTACGCCGATCTTCGAACCGCCATGTACGTATTGAGCGACTTGCCCCTTGGATGCGATGCGCGCAAAGCGGCGGATGTTCATGTTCTCGCCGATCTTGCCCACCAACGCCTTGCGGTGCCCGTCCACGGTCGTTCCCGCCATGGGCAGCGCGGACAATGCTTCCACGCCAGCAGGGTTGTTCTTCGCGATCAGCTCCGCCAATTGCTTGACGAAACCCAGGAAGTCCTCGTTCTTGGCGACGAAATCGGTCTCGCAATTGACCTCGACGATGCTCGCCAGCTTGCCACCGGCGGAGACAAATGTTCCCACGATGCCCTCGGCCGCCAAGCGGCTCGCGGCCTTGCTCGCCTTATTTCCCAAGCGTACGCGCAGTAACTCTTCCGCCTTCGCCATATCGCCTTGTGCCTCCGACAAGGCCTTCTTGCATTCCATCATGGGCGCATCGGTGCGCTCACGCAGTTCCTTGACCATTCCCGCGGTGATTTCCGCCATCTTCCACTCCTATGCTGCCGCGCGCCCACGGGGCGCGGCGGTGAAACTCAAAAAAAGGGGGCCTCGCGAGCCCCCTGTTCTGCTCGGTACTACGCCAGATCAGGCGGCCGCCTTGTCGTCGTCGTCCACTTCGACGAACTCGTCGCTGACGATCTCCTTGACGATGGTATTGCGGCCTTCGAGCACCGCATCGGCGATGCCGCGGCAGTACAGCCGAATGGCCCGGCTGGAGTCATCGTTGCCGGCCACCATATAAGCAATCCCCTCGGGCGAGTTATTGGTGTCGACGATCCCCACGATTGGGATATTCAGCTTGGTGGTCTCGCTCACGGCGATCTTGTGGTAACCCACGTCCACCACGAACACCGCGTCGGGCAAGCCGTTCATGTCCTTGATGCCGCCTAGGCTACGCTCCAGCTTGGCGTATTCACGCTGGGTGCGCAGTTGCTCCTTCTTGGACAAACGCTCGATGGAGCCATCCTGAATCATGGCTTCCATGTCCTTCAGGCGCTTGATGGACTGCTTGACCGTCTTGTAATTGCTCAGCATGCCGCCCAGCCAGCGGTAATCCACGTAAGGGATGCCCGCTCGCAAGGCTTCTTCACGCACGATTTCGCGCGCCTGCCGCTTGGTACCCACCATGAGAATAGTGCCGCGGTTGCTGGAAAGCTGCTTGACGAACTTGATGGCCTCATTGAACTGAGCCAGCGTTTGTTCCAGGTTGATGATATGAATCCGGTTGCGATGCCCGAAAATATAAGGGGCCATCCTGGGATTCCAGTAGCGGGTTTGATGTCCGAAATGGACACCCGCCTCCAACATCTCACGCATAGTGACTGCCATGTGCTACTCCGGTTAAGGTTGGACCTCCACTTGTGCCATTGCTTACCTGGGAAACCCCAAGCACCTTAACATCCGGCCAAGTGTGCGAATTGCGAGCGGGGCGAGATTGCCCTACCCGGGAAAGCGCGGGATTCTAGCAAATCCCCAAGCCCAAGCTCTACTTCTTTATAACCTGCCACTGCCGCCTCGTCTGGTCGAGACACAGGGTAGCGGCCAACGCGACGTTGAGGCTTCCCGCCGTAGCCTGGCGCGGGATCTCTCCTCCTGGGCGTCGCAGCGCTCACGGGCGAGGCGCCGCAGGCCCTTCTTGTCCAGGGAGTCCGCCGGCGCGCAATCCACGCAAGGCGGCAGGCGCCTGGCTTCGAGCAGTACACCCCCGTTTTCGCCCCACGCACCCGCCCACCAGCCTGGGAAGTTGATCTGCGTGCCATCGAGCTAGATCTCCTTCAACACGCGCTTGCCGCGCCCGCGGATCCATTGCACCGGGCCGCCCAAGTCCGGGGGCTGGAAGGATACGACGCGCGGCACGCGCCCTTTGTCACGCCAAGTACAGATGCTACTTTGCAAGACTTGGTACCTCCGCGCCCTTGTTGGAGTCGCTCCTGGTAATACTGAATTCCCCGTTCTTTATCCTTGTACGAATCGGGAAACTGACGCAGTTCTTCCAGAATCCGTTGATAGAGCAAAGCAT
>SHXO01000054.1 GCA_009693245.1 Betaproteobacteria bacterium
CCGTTCTATAACCGCAGGCGTCTGCATTCCACGCTTGGCTACACCTCGCCAAGCATCTTCCTTGCAGACTGGATCAGTGCTCAACATGTGCAAGAACTGGCGGCATAATGCCGATGGGTTGGAAGACTAAAAACCGAGGGAAGCTCAGCATGAGACTCAAGGATAAGGTGGCCCTCATCACCGGTGCCGCTCACGGCATGGGCGAGTGCATCGCAGGGCTGTTTTGCCGAGAGGGGGCAAAAGTGGTGATCGCCGATGTGCTCGAGGCGGAAGGCAAGAAGGTGGCGGCGGATATCGTGGCGGGAGGCGGGGATTGTGCCTTCAGGCGATTGGATATTTCCGACGAGCAGCAATGGCAGGAGGTCATGCGCGCTGTTGTCGCGCGCCATGGCCGCCTCAACATTCTCGTGAACAACGCGGGGATCAGCGGGGCGCTACCGGACCGCTTGAGTACCGAGCATTTCGACCGGCTGATGACGGTGAATGCGCGCGGCACGTTTCTCGGAGTGAAGACGGCCATTCCCGAACTGAAGAAGGCGGGCGGGGGTTCCATCGTCAACGTTTCCTCAATCTCCGGGCTAATCGGCCAGCCATTCGTACATATGGGGTACAACGCGGCGAAAGCGGCCATTCACATCCTCACCAAATCCACCGCCGTTCAGTTTGGCCCTGACGGGATTCGTTGTAATTCCGTGCACCCTGGCATCATGCCGCCCATGAAGACGTCGGTGACTTCCGCGGATCCTGCTCTGCGGGAGAAACTGATCGAGAGTATTCCCCTGAGACGGGCTGGACGCTCGGACGAAATTGCACCGGCTGTGCTGTTTCTCGCCTCCGATGAGTCGTCTTACATCACGGGGACGGAAATCGTGGTGGATGGCGGGTTCCTGGCGATGTAGCCATAGGCAACTTCGATATGGCGTCTCGTATCATCGCATCGACGGCCTCTGGCGCTAAATTCTCGTCCTGCCGCCGGTGGCGCTATCTGCTCTGGCGGCGCTGGGACGAAGCGAAGCCCGCGGCTAATTTCTTGATGTTGAATCCCAGCACGGCGGATGAGTTCAAGCTCGACCCGACCTGCGCGCGGGCCAGGGATTACGCCGAGCGCTGGGGCTTCGGAGCCTTGATCGTGACCAACGTGTTTGCTTGGAGAGCCACGGACCCAAAGGCTTTGCGCGAGGTAAGCGATCCCGTGGGCCGGGGAAATGACCGCGCCATCGTGCGTGCGGCCAAGGAGGCTGCTTTGGTGGTGGCAGCATGGGGCAATCATGGTGCCTTGCTGAATCGCTCTGTTCACGTGATGAGCCTTTTGGGGAAGAACGACATAGCGCCCAAGGCGCTGCGCATCAACGGTAGCGGAGAACCGGCTCATCCGCTTTATCTATCGAGCCGGCTGGCGCCGGTGGCGTTTCTAGCGGCGTAGTAGGCGCGGTACCGATCCGCATGAAATCAAGCTTACCCACTGTATGCGTCATCGGAGCCGGGTCGAGCGGGCTGCCGGTGGTGAAGGCGCTCCAGCAGCTTCGCAAGCGCGGACGCAAGCTTGCAAGCCAGTCCATTTCCGCGCGCAGCCATGCCTAAGTTCGCCGCCAACCTGCACTACCTCTTCACGGAGGTTCCCTTTCTGGATCGTTTCGAAGCGGCCGCGAAAGCCGGGTTCAAGGCCGTGGAATTCCAGGTGCCATACGATTTCGCCGCCGGGGATTTGGCGGCGAGACTCAAGAGCCATGACTTGAAGATGGTGTTGTTCGACACACCCATGGGCGATTGGAACAAGGGCGATCGCGGGCTTGCCGCCGTGCCGGGGCGCGAGCAGGAGTTCCGTGAAGGCCTACCGCGCGCCGCGGAATACGCGGCCGCGCTCGAATGCGACTTGGTGCACGTGATGGCGGGCGTGGCTGGGCCAGGCGCGGATCTCGCCGCCGCGGAGCGTACCTACGTTGACAACCTGCGCCATGCCGCCGCTTTCTTTCGCCTCCATGGGGTGCGCTGCGTGATCGAACCCATCAACCGGCAGATGGGCATCGTGCAAGGCGGCCCGTCCTACACGACGCAGGGCATGCACGGCTATTTTCTCAACCATAGCCATCAAGCCCGGCGCATCATCGAGGAGGTAGGTAGCGACAATTTATTTCTGCACTTGGACATCTATCACATGCAAATGACAGAGGGTCATTTGGCGGAGACTTTGCGCGCCCACTTCGATCTGATCAGGCACGTTCAAATCGCCGGTGTTCCTGGGCGCCATGAGCCCAACATAGGAGAGATCAACTACCCCTATTTGTTCGATTTGCTGGACTCCCTGGGTTATGACGGCTGGGTAGGTTGCGAGTACCGTCCTTCGCAAGGCACGCTACCAGGTCTTGGCTGGGCGTCGCGCTATGGCGTCGGGGATGCTTGATTCGTTTATCATCTGCCCGCGCATCGTTGCGCGCAAGGACGGTTCAAGTCAACGTTTCGGAGGAAGGTAATGAGAGTTTTTTGGACGCTCGCTTTAGTCGTGGGCGCCACCGGCGCCGCTTATGCCGATGTACAAAAGGGCATCGAAGCGTGGAAGACAGAGGACTATCGCACGGCGCTGGAACATTTCCGGCCCGATGCCGAAGGCGGCGACGTGCTGGCGCAGTACTACCTGGGAGAAGCCTATAACCGCGGGCGCGGGGTCGTGCAGGATTTCACCGAGGCCTTGAAGTGGTACCGAAGGGCCGCCGCCCAGAATAATGTGGAGGCGCAAGATACCCTGTGCAACATGCTCTTCTTCGGCCAGAACACACAGCAGGATTACCTCGAGGCCGCCAAGCATTGCGGCAACGCCGGCAACAACGGCAGGGTCTACGCCGCCTTCCTTGCGGGATATATGTACGAGTTGGGCAAGGGGCCAACCGCGGATGCGCCCAAGGCGGCGGAGTTCTACAAACGCGCCGCCGAAGGCGGTAACGCCGACGCGCAGGAAAGCTTGGGCCGCATGTTGTTCTTCTCCCAGGGCGTGCCGCAAGATTACGCGGGCGCCGCCAAGTGGCTGAAGGCCCCGGCGGAGCAAGGACGCGCCTTTCCGCAATACCTCATGGGATACCTCTACGACTACGGCCACGGCGTGCCGCAGGATTACGCCGAGGCCGCCAAGTGGTACCAGAAGGCGGCGGAACAAGGCGATGCGCGGGCCATGAGCGGCCTTGGGTATCTGTATTCGCAAGGCCGTGGCGTTACCAAGGACGATGCGGCGGCGCTGAAGTGGTATCTCAAGGCGGCGGAGAAGGAAGAGGCCTCCGTCAATTCCTTGCTTGGCTGGGCCTACTACCAAGGTGCCGGCACCGAGGCGAATCCCGGCGAGGCGGCGAAGTGGTTCAAGAAATCCGCCGAACAAGGCGACCCCAACAGCCAATACATGCTGGGTTTTCTATTGGAGGATGGCAAGGGCCTCACGCAAGATCTCGCCGAGGCCGCCAAGTGGTACCAGAAGGCGGCCGAGCACGGCATCGTGGGCGCGCAAGAAAGTCTCGCGCGCTTGTACTTCTCAGGCCAGGGCGTGGCGCAAGATTACGCACAAGCCGCGAAGTGGTACCAGAAACCGGCTGAAGGCGGAAGCATGGGCGCGCAGTATCTGCTGGGATGGATGTACGACAATGGCAAGGGCGTGACCGCCAACGGGGCGGAAGCGCAAAAGTGGTACATGCTGGCGGCTGAGCGCGGCGACCAGCGTTCGCAATATCACCTGGGCTGGTTGTTGTTCGAGGGCAAGGGCGTGCCACAAGATCTCATCAAGGCCCATATGTGGTCCAACATCGCCACCGCGCAATTGAATGGCGAGGAGCGTGGCAACGTGGAAAAACAGCGCGACTACATAGCCAGCAAGATGAAACCCGACGAAGTGATCAAAGCCCAGGAACTCGCGCGTAACTGGAAGCCGAAGAACTGACGAAGACACTGCCCCACCACGAGCGAATGCCCGCGTTCCTTCCCCCGCCAGCCGGGGAAGGCTAGGACAAGGGCAAGGCGATGGCTATCGTACTAGGCTTCATCGCGGGTGCTATATTCGGCGCAATCCTTGGCCAAGAATTTGGGATTCTTGCCGGAGGAATTGGCGGCGCGATTCTAGGTTTCTTGTGGACTCGGCGTGGGGGCGTCTCCCCAGAGCGCATCGAGCAACTCTAACGCAGAACGCAGCATCTGAACGAACTGCTCCAGCGAAGCCTGGAACGCATAGCACGGCTGGAAGCCGCGGCGCGATTCGCGCCAATGCCTGAATCCACTCCTCCCGAATCCGGCCCCGAACCCGAACTCGCGGCTGATCCGCCGCCGTCTCCAGAAGTGCGGGCGGAAGCCCAACCCACCGGCATGCCGCGGCCGGTGGACCAGAGGCCTGTCGCCCATGGGTCTGTCGCATCCCCCCCGTCGCGTCCCCTCACGCCTCCCGCGCCTACCACGGCCTTCGACAACCTTCTTACCGCCACCAAGAATTGGTTTATGGGCGGGAACACCGTCGTGCGCGCCGGTATTGTCGTTTTGTTCTTTGGCCTCGCGTTTCTGCTCAAGTACGCTTACGAGCACGCGCATGTGCCGCCTGAGTTGCGCATCACGGGCGTGGCATTGGGCGGTGTTGCGTTGTTGGTGCTCGGCTGGCGGTTGCGGCTGCGGCGGGAAGGCTACGCTTGGGCATTGCAGGGCGGCGGCGTGGGTGTGCTCTACCTCACCATCTTCGCGGCGTTGCGGCTCTACCAATTGCTGCCGCCCAAGTTCGCGTTCGGATTATTGCTGTGTATCGCGATACTGTCAGCGGTATTGGCGGTGTTGCAAAACGCGCAGGCCCTGGCGATTCTCTGGGCAAGCGGCGGCTTTCTCGCGCCCGTTCTCGCTTCCACGGGAGAAGGCAGCCACGTCATGTTGTTCGGCTATTACGCTCTCCTCAATGCGGGCATTCTGGGCGTTGCGTGGTTCAAGGCGTGGCGGCCGCTCAATTTGACGGGCTTCTTGTTCACCTTCGGCATTGGTCTCGCGTGGGGCGCGAAGTATTACCGCCCGGAATTCTTCGCCACGACCCAGCCCTTCCTCATCATTTTCTTTTCGATGTACTTGGGCGTGTCCGTATTGTTCGCCCTGAGGCAAGCGCCCCGGCTCAAGCATTATCTGGACAGCACGCTGGTCTTCGGGCTTCCCATCGTGGCCTTCGGGATGCAGACAAGGCTTGTCACGGCGTACGAATACGGCGCGGCCATCAGTGCCCTGTGCGTGGGTTTTGCCTACCTCATACTCGCTCGCGGGCTGCACGCAAAACGCGGAGACATTTTGCGTGCCTTGGTGGAATCTTTTCTCGCGTTGGGAAGCGTCTTCGCCACCATCGCCATTCCGATGGCGTTGGACGGACGCTGGACTTCCGCGGCGTGGGCCTTGGAAGGCGCGGCGTTGCTATGGTGGGCATCCGCCAGGAAAGATTGCTGGCGAGGGCCTTTGGCCTGTTTCTGCAATTGGCCGCGGCTGGTGCGTTCATCTCACGCTTCGATCTCGCGCCCCTAGCCACGCCAGCCGTAAACAGTTTCTTCCTAGGGGCCTTGTTCTTGAGCATGGCGGGGTTGTTCAGCAACTGGATCATGGACAAGCATCGCGATGCGCTACGCGGCGGGGAGCATGCCATCATGGTGGGCGCATTCTGGTGGGGCGTGTTGTGGTGGGGAGTGGCCGGAATCAGCGAGATTGACCGGCATGTGGTGGCGGAGCTGCGTTCGCACGCCATGCTCGTCTTTATCATGGGCTCTTGCATTGCCTTCAGCATCGCGCACCGCCGTTGGGGCTGGCAGCTTGCCAAGTTTCCCATGCTGGGATTGATTCCAGCCGCCTGCGTGGTTCTGCTAATGAATGCGCCTTCCCATGGTCACCATCCGTCCGCGAATTTGGGTTGGTTCGCTTGGCCGGCATGGTTCGCCAGTCACTTCTGGATGCTCAGGCAGCACGAGACGCAATTCATTCGGCTCATCCCGTGGCTGCACGCCGCGGGGTTGTGGCTCCTGGCCATCGTGGGGGCATGGGAACTGGGATTCTGGTTCGATTACTGGGTGGCATCCACCACGGTTTGGGGATTGATTGCATGGATGCTCGTCCCTACTGCCTTGGTCGTCATGCTTACCGCGAAGGGCCTGCGATTGGCATGGCCGGTAGAGGCCCACCGCAAGGCCTATCTTCTCCATGGTGCCGTGCCGTTGATCGTATTCCTAGGTCTGTGGCTCATCTACTCGTCGGCTTCCAACGATGGGAACCCGGCGCCCTTGCCCTATGTGCCGGTGCTGAGCCCCTTGGATTTGGCGCAGTTGGGGGCGCTTTCCGTCGCGCTGTCGTGGTTCAGGGATTGTGTGCGCAAGGATTTGATCCTTCAACCTGGTTCGCACCGCCTGTTCCATGTGTTGCTCGGCAGCGCATCCTTCCTCTGCGCCAACGGCATTTTGTTGCGAACCCTGCATCATCATGCGGGCGTGCCTTTCGATGCCTGGCAGATGCTGTCTTCGATGCTGGTCCAGGCATCGTTCTCGATTTTCTGGACGGTGCTGGCGCTTTGCACCATGGTCTGCGCCACACGGCTGCACCGCCGCGCTCTTTGGATCACGGGCGCGGGCCTCATGGGCGTGGTGGTCGTGAAACTGTTTCTCGTGGATCTATCCAACATCGGCGGCGTGGAGCGCATCGTATCTTTCACCGGCGTGGGTCTGCTAATGCTGGTGGTGGGTTATTTCTCGCCCGTTCCGCCGAAGAAGGCTGCCGCACCCGCGTGAAACTCCTGCGCCACTTATGGGTGCTGTGGCCTGCCGCCATGGCTCATGCCGCGGAGGTGCCGGAGGATTTTGCGTACTTCATGCCCATTGAGATGGCGCAAGGCAGCGGTCTCGCGCGCATCACGCTTCCCGCCGCCGTCTACGAAGGGTCCGTGGGCGCGGCGCTAGCCGATGTGCGCGTCTTCGATAGCAAAGGGCGAAGCGCGCCTCACGCGCGGGAGCCGCAACGCGAAGGGAGCTCCCAAGGCGCGCTCGCCAACCTTCCGTTTTTTTCGATGTACTCCCAGGGACAGGTGCCGATGGAGGGCGCGAAGGTCAGCGTCATGGCGCAAGGCAAGGACGTCACCGTTCAATTGCACGACGGTACCGCGAAGACCAAGGAGCAAAAACGAATTCTGCGCGGACATCTGGCCGATTTGAAAGGACTGGAATCGCCCTTGGCGGCGCTGGAATTCGATTGGGATGCGAGCGGCGAGAACACCGTTGTGGCGGTGCGAGTCGAGGGCAGCGACGACCTCGATCACTGGAACGTGTTGGGCGATAAAGCAGCGCTGGCGAAGCTGGAGACCGGAGGGCACAGTCTGTTGCGCAATACGGTGAGCCTGCGCGCTACGAAACCGAAATACTTGCGCATCACCTTTCCTGGCGCGGAGTTGGTTCCGCGGGTGTATACCCTGCGCGGAAGGCTCGGCGATACCACGGTGCCGCTCGAAAGAAGCTGGAAAGAAATCCGTGGCGTGCCATCTGGCAAGGGCGAAGCGGATTTCGACCTAGGCGGGCAGATGCCCGTGGACCGCCTACAGATTTCCATCGAGAGTGCCAATGCAGTGCTACCCGCGGAAGTGTTGTCGAGAAAGAAACCCTCGGACCCAGGGACGGCGGTGGCACGCCACGTCTTCTACCGAATCCAGCAAGGCGCGCTCACGGTCACCAGCCCCTAACTCGCCATTCCGGTATCGAGGCACCGGTACTGGAAAATTCGCCTGAACCAATCCAGCGCCATCCCGGAACCTCTGGTGTTGCGTGCCGGATGGGTGGCCGAGACCGTGGTGTTCGTTGCCCAGGGCGAGGCGCCCTTCCGGCTCGTGTACGGCAGCGCAACGGCGCAAGACTCGGCCCTCCAAATCCGGAGCGTCGTTCCAGGTTTCGGCACCGGTAGCGCGCCGCGCATTGCCAGCGCTTTGTTACAGGGGCAGCAAGCGATCGCGGGGCCCTCTGCTCAACGGGCACCGGTGAACTTCAAGAAAGCGTCCATGTGGGCCGCGCTCATTGCCGGTGCCGGGTTGCTGGCGTGGATGGCGTGGTCATTGACGAAGGACATGAAGCGCTAACTTCCTGCCCGAGAATCTCCCCGCCCCGGTGGGGAGCACGACGCTCCCTTCTCCCTATGGGAGAAGGGATGGGGATGAGGGAAAAGGATCAGGAAAATACGCCATGGCAAGTTCGGCACTGCAAGCCGCGGCGCGTGCCCATGGCGTCTCTCCGGGTTTGGCGCCGTACAATAAGAAACAAGAGGAGGACCTATGTTCAACTTAGAGGGAAAGGTGGCATTGGTCACGGGCGCATCCCGTGGTTTGGGATGGGCCATGGCGCAAGCTCTCGCCAAGGCGGGCGCCCATGTGATGATCAACGCGCGCGACGCCAAGGCAGTGGAAGAACGGGTGGCGCAACTCAAGGCGCAAGGGCAGAAGGCCGAAGCGGCTGCCTTCGACGTGACCGATCATGCCGCCGGTGCGCGCTGTATTCAGGCGGCCACGGCTAAGCACGGCCGGTTCGACATCCTGGTGGCGAACGCCGGCATTCAGCACCGCAAGCCCATTGCCGAGTTCGAATCCGAGGATTTCGAGCGCGTGATGAACACTAACATCACCGCCGTATGGGCGCTTTGCAAGGAAGCGGCGAAGGTCATGCTCCCGCGCAAGTGCGGGCGCATCATCATGACAGGGTCCGCGAGTGCAATCGTTGCGCGGCCGACCATTTCCGCCTACATCGCTAGCAAAGGGGCCGTGCATGCGCTCACCCGGCAGCTGGCCGTGGAATTGGCGCCGCACCACATCACCGTTAACGCCATCGCACCTGGCTACTTCGCGACCGAACTCAACACCGCCCTCATCGAGAACAAGGAGTTCAACGACTGGGTCTGCAAACGCACCCCCGCCGGGCGGTGGGGCACGCTGGACGAGATCGGCCCCCCGGCCGTCTTCCTCGCCTCCGACGAGGCGTCCTACGTGAATGGGCACGTGCTCGTGGTGGATGGGGCGATTAGTGTTTCTATGTGAGGGAGGGGGGAGGGAGGTGTAGAACCGTTGGAGTACCTAAGGCAGCAGATAGACCGGCAGCCGGTGGATTACCAAAGTAACTCCCTCTCCCGTGTGCGGGAGAGGGTTGGGGTGAGCGGACTCCTCCCTCCTCCCGCTCATTCAAGGAGTCAATCATGGCATCAGAAAAATTCCGCGTCGGTATCACCCGTGACGCTTTGAGCCCTAGCGGCGAGCCGGTGTACGGGCGCGATGCGTTGAAGGTGTTGGACGATCCGCGCATCGAATGGGAGTATTTGCCGGAGAACATTTCGGAGTTCACGGCCGAGCACGCGGCGCGCTACGACGCGCTGTGTGTCATGGCGCCGCGTGTGACGAAGGCAACGCTCAGCGGCGCTAACCGCCGCTTGAAGCTGGTGGCGCGCTTTGGCGTGGGTTACGACAACATCGATGTGCCAGCTTGCTCCGAGAACGGCGTGTTGCTCATCATTACGCCAGATGGTGTGCGGCGGCCCGTGGCCAGCAGCGTGATGGCTTTCATGCTGTATATGGCCCACCGCTTGGAGGTCAAGGACCAGTTGGTGCGCGAGGGACGTTGGAAGGAAAAAGGCGATTTCCTGGGCTACGGATTGAGCGGCAAGACCTTGGGCGTTATCGGCGTAGGCAACATCGGCAAGGAAGTGTTTCGCATGGCCAAGCCTTGGGACATGAAATTCCTAGGTTGCGATCCGAACGTGCCACAGTCAGCGGTCAACGATCTGGGCGTGAAGATGGTGGATCTGGAAACGCTGCTGCGCGAATCCGACGTGGTGTCGGTGAACTGCTGGCTGAGCAAGGAGACCCATCATCTCATCGGCGCGCGCCAGTTCAACATGATGAAGCCCACGGCCTTCTTCATCAACACGGCGCGCGGCCCGGTAGTGGATGAGGCGGCGCTGGTGCAAGCAGTGAAGGACAAGCGTTTTCGCGCGGCGGCCATCGACGTCTTCGAGCAAGAGCCCACCCCCGTGGATAATCCGCTGCTCAAGCTGGACAATGTCATAGTGGCGCCCCATGCGGTGTGCCACACTGACGAGTGCATGCGTTTGCTGGGCGAGTACGCCTTCAAGGCCGTGGTGGAACTCGCCAACGGCCGGCGGCCCAATCACATCGTCAACATGGAATCCCTCAAGCACCCGAGCTGGGGTACCCAGTGGCATGCGTGAGTGATACGTGAGACGTGAAGCGTGAGAAAGGAGGAGGGATGATGGGAATGCGATCGAATCCGGTTAAGACGAAGGCGTTGGCGGGCAAGCCCGTGTTCGGTACCTTCGGGTGGGAGTTCATGGTGAGTGGTTTGCCGATGATGGTAAAGGCCACGGGCGCGGAATTCTTGTTGCTCGACATGGAGCATAGCGGCGCGGACTTCGGCATGATCAAGACGCAGTGCGCGTTGTGCCAAGGGCTGGATCTCGTGCCCATGGCGCGCGTGCCGGCCATCGAGTACACCTACATCGCGCGTGCCATGGATGCCGGCGTGATGGGTGTCATGGCGCCCATGGTTGGCACCGCGGAACAAGCGGAGTTTCTCGTGTCGTGCACGCGCTATCCGCCCACGGGCCGGCGCGGTGCGGCGTTTGGGTTCGCCCACGACGGTTACGAAAGCAATAGCGTTGCCGAGAAAATTAGAATCGCCAACGAGCGCACACTGGTCATCTGCCTCATCGAAACGCCGGCGGGAATCGAGAACATCGACAAGATTGCCGCCGTGCCGGGCGTGGACATATTGTGGTTGGGCCACTTCGACCTCACCAATTTCATGGGAATTCCCGCACAGTTCGATCATCCTCGGTACTTGAAGGCCATAGATAAAATGGTGGCGGCCGCGAAGAAGCACAACAAGGTACTCGCCTCCATGACCGCCGGGGACGAATGGAGCCGGGAGTATTGGGCCAAGGGGTTCCGCATGTTCGCCGCCGGCGTCGACGTACACCTTTTGCAGAGTGCGCTGCGGTCTAGTTTCAAGACGCTGAATGACCTGGCAAAAGCGTAAGAGAATTTCCGGAGCGTTAGGCTCCTTGCATTAACGATGTCATTTCTGGAACCATGAAACCCAACCCCATTAAACAGCGCGTGCTTCGCGGAGGCCATGCCTTCGGCTCCTTCGCCATCGAGTTCTTCTCGCCGGGTTATCCGCAGATCTGCAAGAACGCGGGATGCGAGTTCATCTTGTTCGACATGGAGCATTCGGGCGTGAGCATCGAGACCATGAAGACGCAACTCGCTCTATGCCGCGGGTTGGACATCGTGCCATTCGTGCGAGTGCCCACAACGGGTTACCAGTACATCGCGCGCCTGCTCGACCTGGGGGCCATGGGCCTGATGGTGCCCATGGTGGAAACTCCCGAGCAGGCGCAATACATCGTGGACTGCTGCCGCTATCCTCCCGCGGGCCGGCGCGGTGCGGTCTTCGGCGGCGCGCACGACGATTACCAAGGCGGAGACGTGGCGCAAAAAATAAAGGAGGTGCACGAACGCACTCTCATCATCTGCCAGATCGAAACGGATCTCGGCGCGCAAAACGCGCAGAAGATCGCCGCCGTCGATGGTGTGGATTGCCTGTGGGTGGGACAATTCGATCTCACCAACTTCCTTGGCATCCCCGCGCAGTTCGATCATCCGTTGTACCGGCAAGCTATCCGCGGCGTCGTGGCCGCGTGTAAGAAACACAAGAAGATTCCAGGCTTCATGGCCTTGGATGAGAAATGGGCAAAGCAGTACGTGCAAATGGGATTTCGCCTGCTTGCCTATGGCATCGACGCCGCGATCATGCAAAACGGATTGTCAGCGGGGATCGTGGCCCTGAAGTCCGCCGCCGCGAAGAAGCGTGCGAGCACGCATTTGTCCGGAAAGCGCAAGAACTGATGCGAGCATGCAAGTTTTTCTTATTGTGGGCGGCCCTGTGCGCTGGGCAGCAGGCGCTGGCGCAAGAAGTACCGCTTGACTGTGCCCGGCCCGAAAGCTGGGCGGAGCAGACGATATGCGCGGACAATGAACTCGCCGAAATTCGCGTGCGGGTACAGCGCGCCTATGAGGAAAGAAGAAGCCGGCTCGGCGAAGGCGCCCAAGCGGAGCTGGTGAGCTACCAGCGCGGATGGCTGCGCGGCCGCGAGGAATGCCGCACGGCGGGGGATGCGGCAGCTGCCGTGCGCTGTTTGAAGGACTTGTACGGGGCGCGATTGAGCCAGTTGGCGAGCGCCGAGCCGCGTGTGAGCGCCGCTGTGCCAGCCCCCGATCCGGCGCTCATTGCGTGCCGGGGAGACGGGGCTTCCTGGGCCATGGAGATGGGCGCCAGTTCGGCGCGGTTGCATACGGATGGTCCTGGTACCGCGCAAATGTTGTCCGGCAAGCTCAGCGTCGTGCCGGAGCAAAAAACCTACACTTGGCGCGGCTCCGTGACGCCGGACGGCGCGGAGGTTGTTGCCCTCGTGTTGGAAAGCGCCTGTGCCCTGGATGGAAGTCGTGCCCGTTTTCCCTTGGTCGCCCGCGTGTCCCTGCCCGGCGGAAATCTGCTGGCCGGTTGTTGCCAGCGCACGCCGGTGGCGGCGCTGCGTGAAGCGCCGCCTGCCAAGAGCCCGCTTGGCCATACGTTGGGCCCGCTCCTACCCGCGGGCACGCAGATTCGGTTGCGCAACGTGGACGGCGCGACGGTACCCTTGCGAAAAAGCGCGCGTATCAGTTCGGGAAATATCCTGACCAAGGTGAAAGCAGGGATCACCGCCACCGTCGAACAAGGGATCGTGCAAGAAGGGATGAATTGGTATTTCATTTCCTTTCCGCACGGCGATCTGAAAGGCTGGGTGATGGGAGAGTTGGTGGAGGGCGTGCAGCCCGGCGTGGAACCGCCCGCGCAATCCGCCGGGCAGCCGCCTGCCGCGGTGGGGCCTCAGGCTCCAGTTACGGCGGAGCCCGTTGCGCCCAGAGTGGCGGTACGCGAAAAATGGATACCGGTACGTGGCAATTGGTGGCGTGGCGTAGTGAGCTATCTGCCGTTCATCGACGCTTGCATTCGCAAGGCGCAAGCCCGCACGGCGAGGATCGTGAATGTGGAGGCAACGAAAGATAGCCTGGATGTCTATTTAAGAGATCAGCTGCATCAACGCATCGCTTGCACGGTGCAAACAGACGGGACAGTGCAGGCGCGGGCAGTGAACATGGATGAACATTTTCCCGCATCCGGTCCTATTTTTACCCGCGCGCCGGGTGCTCCGCCCAACCCAACCTGCTACAGCAGCAAACGCGTGATGGATCCCAATACGCGATCCTCCGCGGGGTGGTTGTCCACATTGAAGCCCGGTAAGCGTTGCCGGTGACATGAACGATTCCATAGGGCAAGCAGCGCAATTCATCGCCAGCCATCGGTTGGCGCGCCTGCCTTTGCCTGCGCTAGACCCGTCCATACGTCCGCTAAGCGAGGCGGCGGCCTACGACGTGCAAGAACAATTACATGATGCCCTGGCCGCTCGCGGACAAGGCGCGATTGCCGGGCACAAGATCGGGTGCACCACGGCGGTGATGCAGGCTTTCTTGCGCATTCCCAATCCCTGCGCGGGTGGGGTGTTTTCTTCAACCGTGCGTCATCGCAGGGCGGTGTTCGCGCACGGCGATTTTCTGCACGTGGGCGTGGAGTGCGAGATCGTCGTGTGGATGGACGCCGACTTACCTCCGGCCTCGGCACCCTACGACAGGCAGAGCGTGGCGGAGGCCGTGGGCGCCTGCTCAGCGGGCATGGAATTGGTGGATGACCGCTACGTGGACTATAAAAGCCTCGATACCCCAACGCTCATCGCGGATGATTTTTTCGATGCGGCGGTGGTGATCGGCGAGCCCTACCGCGATTGGCGAAGCCTCGATCTAAGTGCGCTTGGCGGCACAACGCGAATCAACGACCGCGAAGTGGGTAAGGGCCGTGGCTCCGATGTCATGGGCCATCCCCTGGAAGCCCTCGCATGGCTTGCCAAATCCCTGGCGCGGCGCGGGCAGTTTCTGCGCAAGGGCCAGTTCGTGTTCACCGGTAGCCTGGTCGAAACGAAATGGGTAAATCGTGGAGATCATGTGGTGATGGAGGTGGACGGCTTGGGATCCGTGGAGGCGGAGTTTGGGTGAGGCGCTGGGAGGGAGGTGGGAGGGGGAAAACTCCTTCCCCCGCTTGCGGGGGAAGGTTGGGATGGGGGCAACGCCTCACGCCTCACAAAGAAAAAGGGGCGGCGGAGAAATCCGCCGCCCCTTTTTTAAGAGCTACTAACTAGTACAGAACTACCGGGTTGCCGGGCGAGCCCGTGGCACCGATGATTCTCAAGGGCGCCCAGATGAACGCGCCTTCCTTGATGCCGGCCTTCAGCAGGGACTCGGTGTCCACGTTTTCCAGGTTCCAGATACCGCGGCGGGTTTGCATCTGGGTGTGGCAGGGCACGGCATAGCCGTCTTCCTCGCCGCCCGGCTGCGCGTCGTTGGCGGAAGTGTCGCCCATGGTCAGCGCGATGTTCTTCGACGCCATCCATTGGCAGGCACTGATGCCGAAGCCCGGCTCGCCTTGCGCGAATATCGCGCGTGCGGCGGCGCGTTGCTCGGAGGTCAGCGACTTGTAACGGCCATTGCCCCAAGTGTTGCCTTGGCCGGTATGCAGCGCGACGCAATCGCCCGCGCCGATTTCGCCCAAGCCTTGCGCCTTTACCATGCCTTCCATGTCGGCGGCGGTGACGATGCCAGGATCGCCGGCCTTCTTCGGAATGGGGAGCATTTCCGCGCTGGAAGAGATGGCGCCGGTGGACTTCTTATAGGCCACGGCATCTAGCACGACGAGCCGGCATACGAAACCGAGTTCGCCGACGTGCTCGACGCCCAAGGGGCCCATTCCCACCACGCGGCCACCCGCGCCACGCTCGTAGGAATCCCACGAGATGCGTCCGTTGTAGAAGACCGGGCCCTTGGAGGTGTTGACACCGATGTGGCCTGGACCGTCGAACTGGGTCTGGATCTGGCCGATTTCGGTGGTGACCAACTCGTCATGATAGGTCAGAGCGTTCTTGCCGAACGGTCCCCCGGTGGGGGTACCAGGGATGGTCATCTGCCAGCCGCGCGCCCCAAAGGCGGGGGCCTCGCGGTGGTAATACTTGCCGATGGTGATGGCCTTGTACTGCTTGATGGTGCCCAACGCGCGTTTGATGTTGGCCGAGTTCTTGGTGTGGTTCGCGCTGCCTGCCTTGTCGTCCGCGCCCCACTGGGAGGGTGCCCAGGAAAGAGCAGCATCGTCAACCGCGCCTGAAAGGGATTGCGCGCCAACTCCCGCGCTCATTGCCACCAGAGCACCTGCGACGGCGCCTGTGATTACCGATAACTTCATAGCGATCTCCATATACTGTTATTGATTCACGTGAATGGTTGTTTACCCCATGGGTCTCCTCCCCAGCGGTAAACTGGCGAACATTGGCATACTCCACGTGCATGTGCAAGTTCTCTCTGGCGCCGCCGGGGCGGGCCACCGCTGGGGTACGAAAACCAGACGGCTGTGGGCCGCTTCGAGGTGAAGGCCGCTTAAGAGATGGGGCCTTACCTGGGGGCCGCGTTTGGCTCCGGCGCCGGGGTAGCAGGAGGCACGACGACTGGTGCAACCTCAGGTGCCGCGGCCGGAGCACTGGCGGGCGCCACTCCCAGCCAATCCGGCAATGTCCGTCTGAGCTTGCCGGGGTCGTCCAGTTTCCAGTTTCCTTCCTGAGCCAACTGCTGAAGATTGCCGCCGCCGCGTTCAATGCCGGGGTGAGTGGATATCATGGCTGGAGGGGCACTTGGCGAGGCGGCGGCCAAGCGTTGCAGCGTCGCGGTCAAATCGGCCATCCCGCCCAGATGCCCGTACATCGCCCCCAACGTGCTGCTCACGGTAATGAGCGCGGCCTGCTCGTGATCCTGGGTGTAACGCGGCGCGGTCATGAGCCCGTCTCCAAAGGAGGGCCGCGCTATTCCCTCGGCCAGATCTTGCGAGATCATCGTAAGCAGCAGGGCAAGATTGACCCGCCGGCCCAGCGCCTCCGTGGGGTGCCGGTGTTTGAGGTGCGCAACTTCATGGGCGAGTACCGCCGCTAATTCTTCCTCGCTTTTTATTTCCTTCAGCAGGCCCTCGTAGACGATGACATGGCCGCCCAGGGGGCAAAAGCCTGAATGCCCTTCTGGTTGATAAGGCGGACTTGCACGGGAATTTCGTGAGGGAGGCATTGTTCGATCGCGATTTTCTCGGCGAGGGCGTTCAGGGACTCGGATACCTTGCCGGGTTTGGGTAATTCCACCGCGTAGGGCAATGCCATGCGCCGTTCCAGGCCAAAGGGCACCAAGGAGCCCAAGTAGCGCACACCATCGGCCAGCAGCAAGGCGAGCAACGCGAGGATCACTAGAAACGTAAGAACTTTTCCGCCAATGTCGCGAAGGGAGCGGCGCCGCGGCGCTCTCAAGGTTTGTGACGTGGACGGCATTTTGTTTTACCTCGGATAATGAAAGCGTGCGCCTCGGGGCGCTCATCATACCCAATTGGGCCGCCGTGGCAATTGACGCCCCCGGAGAGGGAAGACTACTATCGCCTTGCGTACCGGTTGTAGGGGTCGGGCTTTCATTTGGGCGCACAGCGCCACGCTTGGGTACGCCCGTGGTCGATACAAAGCTGTAATAAGCAGTTATCCGAACCATCCATTGGAGGAAACCATGGTATCCGCATCTCGTTTGAGCAAATTCGCCATCGCACTTGTTCTAGCCCATGGCACCTACGCTCTGGCCCAATCCGATTTCCCCGCGCCCACGGGCGATCCGGGCATCATTCCCGCCGGTGCCAAGCTGGAGAAATTGTTCGACGGCGATTGCTTCGCCGAAGGCCCCGCGGTGGGGCCGGACAACATGGTGTACTGGAGCGACATCACCTTCACCAAGTTCTGCAAGGATCCCAGCGGCAAGTCGCCGATGGCCGGCCACATCTGGCGTTACGATCCCAATTCGGGCAAGGAGATGCCGACGAACGTGGCCTTCGGACGGGGTGCGCTCGCCAATGTGCTCTACGTCACCTCGGGCAAGAGTCTGTACCGCATCAAGGTGGGAAAGAAGGGTTACCAGTTGCCATAGCACTCATCCGGGGGCGGCCAAGCGCCCCCGGATAATTTTGGGAAGAAAGGAATCACCATGAAAGTAGCCTCGGCACAGCGAGCATACAAAGTCCTCTCGCAGTCCCAAGCGGACGCCTATCACCGCAACGGCTATCACTTTCCCCTGCGGGTCTTGGGCACCGCGGAAGCGCGGGAGACTCTAGGCAAGTTGGAGGCCTTCGAGCGCTCGCAAGGCAAACCCTTGGGCGGCAGCATGCGCACCAAACCGCATCTGCTATTCACCTGGGCCGATGCTCTGGTGCATCACCCGAAAATTCTCGACGCGGTGGAAGATATTCTCGGACCTAACTTGCTGGCGTGGAGCAGCAACTTCTTCAACAAGGAAGCGCATGATCCCGGGTTCGTATCCTGGCACCAGGATTCCACCTACTGGGGCTTGAGCCATCCTGACATCGTCACGGCATGGGTGGCGTTCACGCCGAGCAATGTGGCCAATGGATGCATGCGCGCCATTCCCGGATCGCACCTGAAGGACCAGCTCCCGCATAAAGATACCTTCACCCAAAACAATTTGCTCACGCGCGGGCAGGAAATCCAGGTCGAAGTCAATGAACGCGAGGCGGTGGATTTCATTCTCGAACATGGCGAATTTTCCCTGCATCACGTGCGCATCGTGCACGGCTCGGAACCCAATAATTCCGACGGGCGGCGTATCGGCTTGGCCATCCGCTATGTACCCACCTACGTCAAGCAGACTGCGGGGCCTCGCGATACCGCCATTCTGGTGCGTGGTGTGGATACGTACCACCACTTCGAATACGAACAGCGGCCCAAGGCGGATATGGATCCGGACGCCGTGGCCTATCACCGGCGCGTGGTGGAAGAGACCAACCAGATTTTGTATCGCGGCACCGGTAAGGCGCCCAAGCTCAGTTAGCCAGGAAGAACAACATGAGAGGAGAACGCGGAACCACGGGTGCCCTGGCCATCGCGTTGTGCATGAGTCTGGCCTCGGCTTGCGCCTTGGCGCAGCAGCCCATCAAATGGAAAATGATGACGCTGTGGCCTGCGGGGTCGCTGCCGCAGAAGATCAACGAGGAGTTCGCCGAGAAGGTCAAGCAAAAGAGCGGCGGGCGGTTGGTGATCGAGGTGCACTCCGGCGGGGCCATCGTGCAACCGCAAGAGAGCCTGGATGCGTTGAGCGCAGGCGTACTCGACATCCAGAACGCCAGCCCTGGCTATGCTACCGGCAAGGACGCCGCCTTCGCCTTGCTGGGAGATTTGCAAGGCGGATGGGAGACACCGCAACAATCCATGGATTGGTTGCACAAGGGCGGCGGCCTGGAGTTGGTGCGCGCGCTCTACAAGAAGTACAACGCGCACTTTGTCGGCGGGGCATGGTACGGCATGGAATCTCTGGTTTCCAAGAAGCCACTACGCACCCTGGCGGACTTCAAGGGATTGAAACTGCGCGCCCCCACGGGGATGGGCCAGGACATCTGGCGCATTCTGGGTGCCGCCCCTGTGAACCTGCCGGGCAGCGAGGTCTATACGGCGCTCGAACGCGGCGTGGTGGACGCCAGCGATTGGGGCACGCTCTCCATGAACCAGGATCTGGGTTATCACAAGCTCGCAAAATATCCGAGTTATCCAGGATTTCATTCCATGCCCATGAGCGACGTGGCGGTGAACATGAAACGCTGGAACGCCTTGCCGGACGACCTCAAGAGAATCGTCGAAACCGCCACCGAGGAATTCAATCAAGACATGATTCGCCGCAACGCCGAAGCCGATGGCAAGGTGGCGAAAGAGGCCACGCAACTCGGCGTGGAAACGGTCAGTCTTCTCCCCGCCGACCGGTTCAAATTTCGCGAGATCGCCATGGGCGTATGGGCACAATTCGCGGGGCGCAGCGAAATGGCCAAGAAGATTTACGACTCGCAGTTGGCCTATCTGCGCAAGCTGGGGCTGGTGCGCTAGCACTTCGCCGCGTCCCGCGCATTAATGTTCCCTCCCCCGTTCACGGGAGGGGCTAGGGTGGGGGGAGGGTGGGGGCACTGGGAAACCGGCCGCAGTTCTCGGGAAAGAAAATGAACAACCAATCCATACTAAGCCGCGCCACTAGCAAGCTGGGAGATGCCACCAGCCTGGTGTTCGTGGTCATCGTTTTGATCTCCGCCTACGAAGTGGTGATGCGTTACGCCTTCGGGGCGCCCACCATCTGGGTACACGAGATCAGCATCGCGCTGGCGGGTGCTGCCTTCGCCATCGGAGGGCCCCACGTTCACGACACACGCCAGCACATTTCCATCACGTTTTTTCTGGAGCGCATGAGCGTGCGAGCGCAACGATGGATGCGCGTGATGCACTCAGTACTGAGCATTTTGTTTCTGGTGTTCTTGGCCCACGCGGCGGGCAATCAGGCGGTGAGCTCCGTGAGCGAGGGAGAGACCTCGGGCACCGCGCTCAATTTACCCATCCCCGCGGTCATCAAATCCGTATTCGCGTTGTGCTGCGCACTCTTGCTCCTTCAGACTCTCATTCACCTCATCAAGGACGTGCGCTCCGCCCGGAGCCGGTCATGAGCATCGAGTGGATCACCATTTTCATGTTCGGCGGCTTGGTCTTGCTGCTGGCGCTGGGCGTGCCGCTGGCGTTTTCCACGGGATTGATCGCGGTGGTGGCGGCCCTCTCCCTCTTCGGCGTGGACAGCCTGCAACTCATCGCCAGCCGAATATTTTCCTTCATGGGAGAGTATGTACTGGTGTCCGTGCCCATGTTCATCATGATGGCCTCGCTCATGGAACGTTCCGGTGTCGCGAAGGAATTGTTCAACGCCATGCGCGTGTGGGCGGGAGGGCTACCTGGCGGATTGGCCATTCAAACCATGGTCGCGGCCACCTTGATGGGTGCCATGACCGGCATCATCGGCGGCGAGATCGTGTTGCTGGGGCTCATCGCATTGCCGCAGATGCTGCGCTTGGGCTACGACCGCAAGCTCGCCATCGGCACCATCTGCGCCGGGGGATCCCTGGGTACCATGATTCCACCGTCGATCGTTCTGGTGATCTATGGGCTCACGGTGAACGTGCCCATCGGGGATCTCTTCACCGCCAACCTCGTGCCGGGACTCATTCTCTCCGGCACCTACATGCTCTACATTTTTATCCGCTGCCAGATCGATCCCAAACTGGGCCCGCCCGCGCCATTAGACGAGCGCGACATGAGTTTCGCGCGCAAACTCAAATTGATGAGCGGATTGGCTTTACCCATCCTGGTGATTCTTTCAGTATTGGGCACGATTTACCTGGGCATCGCCTCGGTGACCGAGGCGGCCGCCATGGGCGTGGTGGGAACCGCCGTGGCTGCCGCGTTGCGCCGTGAATTCACATGGAAGATGGTGAGCGAATCCGCCAAGCAGACCATGGCGACTTGCGGCATGTTGCTATGGCTCTCCTTCGGCGCCACGGCCATGATCGGCGTCTACAACTTGGCTGGCGGCCCGGCATTCATCCATGGCCTGATTACCGGCCTGGATGTGGCGCCGGTGGTTATCGTCCTCATCATGATGGGCATATTGTTGTTTCTGGGTTGCATCATGGATTGGGTGGGAATATGTTTGCTGACCATGCCCATCTTCGTGCCCATCATCAAATCGCTGGGCTATGATCCCATTTGGTTCGGCGTGCTCTTCTGCCTCAACATGCAAATCTCCTACCTCTCGCCACCCTTCGGCCCCGCCGCTTTTTACTTGAAAGGCGTGGCGCCCAAGGACATGACCCTGGACGAGATCTTCAGCGCGCTATGGCCCTTCATGCTATTGCAGATCGTGATACTCACGCTCGTGGTGTTCGTGCCGCAGACGGCGTTGTGGTTGCCGTCGCGCAATGACTAGACTCATGAAAAAAGCGATTTCACCACAGAGGCACGGAGCCACAGGGAAAACCTGTTCCGTGATGGGATTCACCCTAGAAAAAGCTTGCCACCACGACACGACGGTACACGAAGAAAACGCAGTTTCAGTGGAAGCTAATGTGCATGGCACGTTATGCTGAAACCAAAATCAAATGCATCGAAGTGGCATCCCTCTCACCAAACCGATTAGATTTCCGAATACGCCTCCTTCAATCCAAGGTGCGCTGCGAAGGGGTGAAAGTCGCGGTCGGCATGAAGCAGCGTCAGACCGTCGTCGATGCAGCGCGTGGCGATGATCGTGTCATCTGTGCTACTTGAGTGCTTTCGACATATGCACCTCTGCACCTCCGAGCAGGTTCGCTAGCTAAAGGGAAGCGTCCCCTTTTCCGGCTGTACATCGTCGTGTTGCATGGATTCGAGGCCGGGGACAGCCTAGTCAGCGTTCCGTGAAGCATCGGAGGCCGGTCCCTTGGAATCAGCCACGTATCCATCGCTGCTCGTAAATATTCGGTTCTCGTCATTTCGTTTCTGTCCGTGTCATCGGTGCTACTCGATTGTGATCGACATCTGCAGTTATGCACCCCTGCATCCTTGATGCGGGTTCGCTAGCTAAAGGGAAGCGTCCCCTTTTCCTCCCTCCCTTTTCCTCCCTTACCTACTTAGATCGCCTCCAAAGTCCAACCCCAATCATCAAAACGAAGGCTGCCGCTGCAATCCAGGTTACCGCCAATGCTAGCTTGCCTATTCGCTCACCGAATAAAGCAAATAACAAGGAATTAAACCAACAATGTCTTTGGCACAAAGACATCAGCGAGCGATCTGATAAAGCCACAGTAGTTGCCATTAAGACGCCTATTGCAGAGTAGATAACTAGCAGAATTCGGAATCGGGAAGAAGTCATTCACGAAACAAGATTTTCGAACCCTTTTTTCCACCAAGGTCGAGAAGGAAATCGACCGGATCCTTAACACTCGGCCTCATCTGAAGACGGTACGCTGGAATATCGCAAGTGCACCCACGTGGCGCATTATTTGGATCTGTAGCTGCAGGTGCCCAGTCATCGGCGCGACGGAAATTCGCGCTCGGATTCCAACTGGATGTACACGCATAAGGAATAGGATCGGGTTTAGGGCAATACCACCTTAAACACAAAAATTTCCCTTCGTCGTCAAAAT
>SHXO01000055.1 GCA_009693245.1 Betaproteobacteria bacterium
ACGGAGAGGGCGAGGGCTTCCAAGCCGCGCACTGTGCGCGTACCCGAGGCGAAGGCGCGGCTAAAGAACATGCTCTCGCCCGCCAGACGGTCCAGATTGGGCTTGAGGTTCTTGTCGTAGCCGAAGGTGCGCATGTAGTCGGCACTCATGCTTTCCATGCAAATGATCACGACGTTGGGCCGCAGTTCTGTGCCCGTTCCAGTGACCCGCATGCGAAGATCGTCCGCATCGCCGCTGGAAGGACTCCAGCCCGAGAGCGCCCGCTCGTCCTTGGACTGCGAGTGCGCTTGCTGCCTGGGCATGGTCTCGTAAAAGCGGTCGTATTCCAGTTCGTTATCCTTGAAGGCGCGTATCAGCTCGAACAATCCATTGCCGGATATCTCCCTGGCGTAAGCATTGGCGATAGCTTCGCGGTCGCCGCCCGATAGCACGATCATCAGCAAGGCGCCCAAGGACGCATGCGCTGCCACGGCCTTCCAACGGCCGTGTTCTGCCCCGAGGGGGTCGCAGGCACGATGAATGGCCCGCCGTAATCCCCACACGAACAGGAGCGAGAGCACGCCAATGCACGCCAGCATGAGAACGACGGGATAGGACTGGCGGATATTGCCCAGGACTTCATTCGTGTACACCAGATAATCCACGGCGATGAAATTGAATCGCGTGGAGAACTCGTCCCAGAATAACCACTCGGCGAGAACATCGAACAGTAGGGCGCTGGCCCCCGCGAAAATGACCGCGGCGGCCAGCACCTTCACTAACGGGGAGCGTACCAGCCGCCGGGGAAGAAGCGCCAAGAGAATTCCAAAGGGAATGCATAGGACGGTGGCGACTCCCACGTCATAGGCGAATCCGAGGGTGAAGCTATGGAGAAGAGTCAGCGGGGACCACTGCGCGCCGCTGGCGGTGGATACGGCCAGCACCAGCCGCAGCAGCGTGAACACGACAAGGCACGCGGCCCAAAGACTGGCCACGATGCGGTAGCGGCCTTGAAGGAGCGAACGCGGAAAGGACAGAAGAAAATGGGTCATTGGGTACGGCTCCGGCGCGGACTACTGTTTCGGAAATTGGATACGCACGACGAGCCCGGATCCAGTGGCCGGCTCGTGCAATGTGACGGTGGCGCCGTGGCGTTGCGCCACGTTCTTGACGATGGCTAGGCCGATGCCGCTGCCGGTTTCCCCGTCCACCGAGGCGGATTCGCCGCGATAAAAGCGGTCGAATACACGCTCGCGCTCGGCTTCGGGAATGCCTGGGCCGCTATCGGTGACTTCGACCCTCGGGCCTTCTTCGGTAGCCATCACCGATAAATCTATCCTGCCTCCCGGCGGAGTATAGCGAACCGCATTCCCAACCACATTGCCAATCATGGCTAGCAAAGCCTCCGTGTCACCCATCACGCTCACCTTATCGGCGCGAACGACCCCCAGATCCACGGATTTTTTTTGGGCGATACCGGCATGCTCCACCGCAGCTTGCCGCACGAGTTGGCCGAGGTCGGTTGGTTTACCCTGCCGCACGTAAACCCCGGGCTCGTTGCGCGCGAGGGTGAGCAATTGATTGACAAGGTGGATGCCCCGGCGCAGCCCTGACTTGAGAAATTCGAAAGCCTGCCCTCTTGCCACATCGTCCGGGGCGCGTTCGGCGAGCTGAACCTGAAGCTGCAATGCGGTCAAGGGGGTGCGAAGCTCGTGGGCCGCGTCCGCCGTGAAGGCCCGCTGCGCTTCCAGGGCGTGGCTCAACCGGCCTAACAAATGATTCAGTTCGCTCACCAGGGGCTGCAACTCGTCCGGGAGTTCTTGCTCGGAGAGCGGCGCCAGCGACGTGTGATCGCGTTGTTTGAGATCCTGGGCCAGGACATTCAGCGGGGACAACCCCTTGCTGACGATGATCCAGATCAGCACACCCATGACTGGCAGCAGAATCAAGAAAGGAAGCACGGTATTGAGCGCCAAGCGCGCGGCCCGCTTTTGCCTCACCCCCATCGGTTGCGCCACCTGAATGCTCAATCCATCCTGGGATAGCACGAACACCCGCCAAGTACCCTCGGTCTGTTCCACGTAACTGTATCCCGGCTTGGACTGCGGCGGCAGGATCCTTTCGGCATGAGAGGAGTAGAGCTTCGTTCGGTTCTCGTTCCAGACCTGAATGGTGAAGTCGTACTCGGCTTCCTCCTCCAAGGTGCCGAGGATGTCTTGATCCTCGAAGGGCTGGTCGCGCAACGTGAGCGCGATCTGCTTCAAGTGATAGTCGAAGACCTCGCTCGCTTCCTGGTAGGCGGTGCGGTAAATGATCAGCGCGGCCAGTATGCCGGCGACGCACAACACCAATAACAGCCACAACAGAAGGCGGGCACGGATGGATCTCACCGGTTTACGAAGTAACCCACGCCGCGAACATTGCGAATCCAATCGCTGCCCAGTTTTTTACGCAGATTGTGGATGTGAACTTCGACGGAATTGCTTTCCACCTCTTCCCCCCAGCCATAGAGGCGTTCCTCGATTTGGGGGCGGGACAGCACGGCTCCCGGGCGTTCCATCAGGGCGTGCAACAACGCGTACTCCTTGCTGGACAAAGGCACTTCTTCGCCAGCGAGTGTCACGTGGTGCGAGGCCGGTTCGAGGGTGAGCTCGCCGATGACTATGACGGGCTCCGCCCGGCCGGATTGCCGGCGCAGCAAGGCGCGCACGCGCGCCGCCAGTTCGTCCAGGTCGAAAGGCTTCACCACGTAGTCGTCGGCCCCCGCATCGAGCCCTTCTATGCGGTTCTCGACGGCGTCACGCGCGGTCATTATGAGCACGGGAAGGCCCTTGCCTTGGCGGCGTAGGCCGCGAAGTACGTCCAACCCGGATTTTCGCGGCAAGCCGAGGTCGAGTAGAAGCATCGCGTAATCCTCGCTCGCCAGGGCGAGTTCGGCAGCCCGGCCGTCTTGTACCCAATCTACCGTGTAGCCATCCTGGCGCAGGCCTTGGCGTACGCTCTCCCCGATCATGGAGTCATCTTCTACAAGGAGGAGCCGCATGAGGATACGAGGGATTGGGGGGTGGGGGGATAAGGGGGGAGGCCAGCGCGAAGAGTAGCGTGCCTTGCAATGCAGTCAAATAAAAACGGGCCCGGGGAAGCTCCCCGAGCCCGCTAATTCAGCGAGGGACGCTTTTTACTTGGCGGGCGCTTCGGCGGCCGGGGTCGCGGCGGGGGCGGCGTCCTTCTTCTTGCCGCGCTTGGCTTTCTTGGGCTTGGCGGCATCGGCCGCGAGCGGCGTAGCGGGCGCTTCGGCGGCCGGGGTCGCGGCGGGGGCGGCGTCCTTGGCGAAGGTGACCGCGCCAGGAATGGCCAGGGAGAACATGATGGCGGCGGCAACTAAGAGATTCTTGGTCATGAATAATCCTTTCAGTTAATTCAGTAAGGTTGGTGCGACGGCACAACTCGTTGCAACACCGTGCAATACCATCTTAGGGCACGAGACTTAAGCCACGCTTAAGAGGCCTAATTTTCTCCAGAGCGTCGCCGTATGACGCCGCCATGAGGACATCTTGCAAAAAAAGTGCGTTTTCAGAGGGGAAAACGCGCGTTTACCGATTGACAACTGCATCGCCACTAGGCATTCTCCACTCGCCGCGCAGTGGCGCTTCCGGAGAGGACGCCTACGAGAGCGCGACGAACCCTTTGGAGATAATCACGATGGCAACTGCCAAAAAAAGTCCGGCCAAAAAGGCCCCCGCCAAAAAGCCTGCGGCAAAGAAAGCCCCCGCCAAAAAGCCTGCGGCAAAGAAAGCAGCTACGAAGAAAGCGGCTGCTCCCAAGAAAGCCGCGGCCGCGAAAAACCCCGCGGCCAAGAAGCCAGCGGCAAAGCGCAAGCCCAATGCTGCATTCATGAAGCCCATGACCCCCAGCGCGGCGCTCGCCGCCGTTATTGGCTCGGCCCCGATGCCGCGCACCGAGGTCACCAGCAAGCTCTGGAAATATATCAAGAATAACGGCCTGCAAGACGCAGCCAACAAGCGCATGATCAACGCTGACGACAAGCTCAAGCCCGTGTTCAGCGGCAAGAAGCAAGTCTCGATGTTCGAGATGACCAAGTTGGTCGCGGGCCACCTGTCTTAATTTGCCGTTCCAGACCCGGTCCGCCCTGGACCGGGTCTTCTTCAGACTCTTTCCTATCCTCCGGATTCGCCGCGAAGGATGAATTCCGCCGCTTTCTCCGCGATCATCGTGGTGGGTGCGTTGGTGTTTCCGGAAGTAATTCTGGGCATCACCGAAGCATCCGCGATCCATAATCCAGAAATGCCACGTACCTGAAGACGGTCGTTCACCACGGCTTGCGCGTCGCTTCCCATCTTGCACGTCCCCACCGGGTGAAAGATCGTGGTTCCCAAGTCTCCCGCGGCGCGCCTTAAATCATCCTCGGACACGATGGCCGGCCCCGGCTTGAGTTCCCGGGGCTCGTACTTCGCCAAGACCTTCGCCGCCATGATACTTCGGGTGAAGCGCACGGAATCCACCGCGACCTTTCGGTCTTCCTCCGTGGAGAGGTAATTGAGCAGAATGGCGGGTGCTGCTTCCGGCTGCGCGGACTTCAGGCGCACCGTGCCGCGGCTGGTGGGCCGCAGGTTGCACACGGAGGGCGTGATGGCAGGGTAGGGATGCAGAGGATCGCCGAACTTATCCAGCGACAGGGGTTGAACATGCCATTCGATATTTGCCGCCGGCTGGCTCGGATCGCTCTTGGCGAACGCGCCCAATTGCGAAGGCGGCATGGTGAGCGGGCCGGTGCGCCATAGCAAGTATTCCAAGCCCATGGCCATCTTTCCCCACAAGCTGTTGGCACGCTCGTTGAGCGTGGTCACACCGGAGACTTTGTATACGGTGCGAATCTGCAAGTGGTCGTGCAGGTTCTCGCCCACCCCTGGCAGTTCGTGGAGGACGGGGATGCCAAACTCGCGCATGTGCGCCCCTGGACCCACCCCAGAAAGCTGCAGGATGTGCGGCGTGCCTATGGCCCCGGCGGCCATCACCACCGCCTTGCGCGCATCCGTGCGGTACATACCCGTGGCGTCGCGATATTCCAGCCCGCTCGCGCGTTTTCCGGTCTCGCTTGTTGCGATGCACACGCGGTGTATGTGCGCGCCGGTGCGCACCGTGAGATTGGGCCGCCGCAGCACCGGCCGCAGGAATGCCTTGGTCGCGCTCCAGCGCACACCGCGCCGCTGGTTCATTTGAAAATAGGCGCTGCCGAAATTGTCTCCCCTGTTGAATTCCGCGATCTTCGGAATCCCGCATTCGGCCGCCGCCTCGCGCCACGCATCGAGGATCTCCCAGCTCACCCGGCGTTCTTCCACGCGCAGGCCACCGCCCACGCCATGGAATTCGTCACCGCCGTGAGCATAGTCTTCCGTGCGCTTGAAGTAAGGTAGCACTTCGTCCCAGGACCAGCCGCGGTTGCCCAAGGCCGCCCAATGGTCGTAATCGCCGCGCTGGCCGCGCATATAGATCATGGCGTTGATGGAGGAGCATCCGCCCAGCACCTTGCCGCGAGCGTAGCCCAGGGTGCGGCCGTTCAACCCAGGGTCGGGCTCGGTCTTGAAGCACCAATCCGTGCGCGGATTGCCGATGGTGTATAGGTAGCCCACGGGGATGCCGATCCAGAAATAATCGTCCTTGCCCCCGGCTTCGAGCAGCAAGACGGAGTTGTCAGGGTCCGCGCTTAGGCGGTTGGCCAGCAAGCATCCGGCACTACCCGCGCCGGCGATGACATAATCGAAGCTGCCCCCGTTGTTCATGGATTCCCCGTTAGCTTAATTGGCGCGGATTATAGAAGGCGCTCTTTGGAAAAAATCATCATCATGAATCCCGCTGTCATTACACCGAACACCTTGGCCAAGCTACGCGAAGTGTGCACCGCCACGCTCACGACCCAATTGTTCAAGCTCGGCTTTCGCAACACCTTCATCCCCGGCCTGCAAGCGCTATCGCCGAGGCAGCGCATGGTAGGCGAGGCGGCGACCTTGCGGCTCGTTCCGGCGCGGGAGGACTTGGCGACCTTCGATACCATCTCCAAACCGAGCTACGCCCAGCGCGTGGCCATTGAAGGCATCCAGCCCGGCCAAGTGCTGGTGGTGGAGGCGCGCGGCGTGATGGGGGCGGCGGCGGGGGGCGAGGTCTACATGACGCGGCTCAAGGTATTGGGTGCCGCTGGATACGTGATCGATGGCTGCATTCGCGATTACCCTGCCATCCAGGAATTGGGATTTCCCGTTTACGCCAAGGGCGCGGCCTCGCCGCCCCACCCCGTCAAACATCTGGCCGTGGAGGTCAACGTACCGGTCGGATGCGCGGAAGTACTGGTGATGCCCGGCGACATCATGGTGGGCGATGGCGAGGGTGTTGTGTGCGTGCCGCGGCACGTGGCGGAGCAAGTGGCTGAGTCAGGTGCTGAGCTGGACCGCCTGGAGACTTTTGTGCTGGAGAAAATCCGCGCGGGTGCGCCGGTGCCTGGAACGTATCCGCCCAACGAAGCCACATTGAAGGAGTACGAGGTTTGGAAGCAATGGCACAAGTGATAACCAACACTCTTGATGCCAAGGCGAGGGCAGGATACTCATGCCGTTGATTCGTCCCTTTGCCGGCTTGCGGCCTCTCCCCCAGTACGCGCAACAAGTCGCGGCGCCGCCCTACGATGTGCTTTCTAGCGGGGAGGCGCGTGCGCGCGCGGCCGGTCATCCCAATAGCTTCCTACATGTTTCCAAGGCAGAGATAGATTTGCCCCTTGGAAGCGATAGCCATGGCGGTGCCGTCTACCGCAAGGCCCGCGAGAATTTTGACCGCCTGATTGGCGAGCGCATCTTGGTGCGAGACGAACACCCTTGCTTTTACGTTTACGGGCTCACCATGGGAACCTATACCCAGACTGGGCTGGTGGCGGTCGCATCGGTGGCCGCCTACGATTCGGGCCGCATCAAGCGCCATGAGCTCACGCGACCAGACAAGGAAGACGACCGCGTGCGCCACATGGAAGCCTTGAACGCGCAAACGGGTCCCGTGCTCGTGGCCTACCCTTCGCAACCGGAAATCGATGCTTTGCTGGTAGGCGCCTCCCGTTCGCCGCCTTCCACGAGCGCCGAAGGGGATGACGGTGTTCGCCATGAACTGTGGGTGATCGAGGATGAGGCAACCTGCCAGCGCTTGCAGGCGGCCTTCGATGCCTTGCCCGCCCTCTATATCGCCGACGGCCATCATCGCTCGGCCGCCGCCTCCCGTGTGGCGGCTTCGCGCCGAGAGTCTCGCGCCACCGAGAGCCACCATTACTTTCTGGTGGTGGCCTTTCCGCATCATGAGACTCGCATCCTCGACTACAACCGCGTGGTGCGAGATCTGAATGGCATGACCGCGCAGGCTTTCGTCGAACGCGTTCGCGAGAAATTCGATGTGCACCCAAGCACGCAAGCCGTCAAGCCTGAGGCAAGGGGCGAGTTCGGCCTCTATGTGGCGGGGCACTGGTACCGTCTGCGCGTGGGCTCCGCCTATGTTCCCAAGGACCCGGTGGCACGGCTGGATGTGAGCATCTTGTCGGACCAGATCCTGGCGCCTCTTCTCGGCATTCGAGATTTGCGGCTCGATGATCGGGTGGATTTCGTCGGCGGAATTCGCGGCGTCGCGGAGCTGCTGCGGCGCGTCGATAGCGGTACCGCCGCCGCTTCTTTCTCATTGTTCCCCACCAGCATGGAGGATCTAATGGCCATGGCAGACGCAGGAAAAATCATGCCGCCGAAATCCACCTGGTTCGAGCCGAAGCTGGCCGACGGCTTGGTTTCGCATATTCTGGATTAGAACCTTGGCAAACCTTGATTCTGCTAGCATGTTATGAAATCGCGTGCATGATGGCGCCTATATGCCAGTAACTACCTTCGAAGAAGTTGTCCCGGAGTAACCCGTGCCGGCCTACGATGACTAGACCGAAGGTTTCGCGGCCAGTACCTCCTATGCGACCAGCAATGGGGAATCTTGGGGCGGGACGTTCTTAATCATCTGGCGCTTACGTTGGATGGTCTCCGTAAAGCGTGGAGCGAAAGCAGGGCATGGATGGTTTGCTCTATTCCAAATTCCCAGCCGCGGCGAGCACCGTCAAGCCATTCCATTGTTGCGGCCAAAACTCGCCCGCAGTTTGGCATAGCATATCCCGGGTTAGATCATGACCAGACTCTTCGGCATCAAGAACTGCGACACCATGAAGCGCGCCTTTGCCTGGTTGGACGATCATTCTGTGTCCTACAATTATCACGACTACAAAAAGTCTGGAGTTTCCGGAGAACAATTGCGCAACTGGGCGGCGCAGGTGGGTTGGGAGGCGCTGCTCAATAAGCGGGGCACCACCTGGCGCAAACTCGCACCTGCACAACAGGTAGATCCCGGCGAGGAGAAGGCATTGGCGCTGATGGCGCAAAACCCCAGCCTTATCAAACGGCCGGTTCTCGAGCACGAGAAATCGCTGCTGGTGGGGTTCGCACCCGAGCGCTACGCGGCGCTGTTCGGAAAATAGTCTCTCCAAGCCCAGCGAACCCATTCCGCGACAATCACCTTGCCCAAATAACTGGGCAGCGCCGAGCCTGGCCTGCTACCAACTTTCTTTTGGGACATCCCCAAATTCGAAGTTCACATCCCTACCGAAATAAGCGTAAAGCAGCTTCTTTGGTTTTAGCCGGTTCATACGATGGCTCTCGGGGAAGTTCAATTTCACCGACACCAAATCCGCCGTCCGAACCTTAGCGGTCCAGGCGACGGACTGAATCACCAGTTCGGGAGAGGGTATCGCCTCCGCTTTTTGCCGCACCCAAGGGTAGTGCAGCACGCCCCCCAGCGTCACGGGGCCATCCCCTTTGGGGTTGATTCCGGAAACGATGACTTCCTTGCCCTCGCTCAAGCCCGCGCCCCGGACTCCGCCGCCGCTTTCCGCGAAGGCCGTGGTTCCCGTTTCCATGGGCAGGCCCAGTACGCCGGCCAAGGCGGCTAACGCGAGATCTTCGCTATACAAACCCCATAGCATGTGGCGTCCCTTGCCGCCGGAAGGGTCATCGCGCCCTTCTACCTCGGCGAATATGAAAGTCGCTTGAAACGGTGCGAGCCCAGGACTCGATCCTGCTCCATCTTCAATGATGTAGTGCGATATCCCTACCGTATTGGTCGAAGCGGCCTGCACGCCAGGAGGAAGCAGGGATTGAATGGCCGCGCGCTCGGCTTCGAACATACTCACCATATATTCGCGCACGTTGGTTTCGAGATAAGGGGGATGGGGATAGGGAGGCGCGAAACGGTTGGGAGAAGGCGCGGTGGCAGGCGGCGACCAGATGCCCACGGCCAGTAGCCCGTACAGATGTCTTACCGCACTGACCCAACTCCTACAGTTTGCTCCCACCAACACGACACTACCGGCGCTACCGTGCATGAATCCTTCCTCTATTGAACGTGATACGTCCAGCCCGGCGAACCGAAGCGCAGGGCATTCGGCCAAAATGTGCCTGAATCGGCGCAGCCCTTCCACGTTCTAATTCACGGGTTTCGTGTGAACTACATCACATCATTCAGGCGTGATACTTGGTCAGCAGCTCCACTTCATTCTTGGATCCCAAGAAAACCGCCACGCGCTCATGCAAGCTCCCGGGTTGAATTTCGAGAATGCGCTGGTGGCCGTTGGTGGCGGCCCCGCCTGCTTGTTCGGCGATCATGGCCATGGGGTTGGCTTCGTACATCAGGCGCAGCTTTCCCGGTTTGCCCGGCTCGCGGGCGTCCTTGGGGTACATGAAAATGCCCCCGCGGGTGAGGATGCGGTGCACGTCGGCCACCATGGAGGCAACCCAGCGCATGTTGAAATCCTTGCCGCGCGGGCCCGTCTTCCCGGCCAACAACTCCTCGACGTAGCGTCTGACGGGCGCTTCCCAGTGCCGCATGTTGGACATGTTGATGCTGAATTCATTGGTGTCCGCTGGGATGCGCAAATTCGACTGCGTCAGGATGAAGCTTCCCAGTTCCCGGTCCAAGGTGAACACGTTGACGCCGTCACCCAAGGTGAGTACCAAGAGCGTGGTGGGTCCGTAGACGGTGTAACCGGCGCAGACTTGTTGTACCCCTGGTTGCAGGAAATCTTTTTCCGTGGGATTACCCGCGCCCTTGGGGCAGCGCAGCACGGAGAAAATGGTGCCCACTGAGACGTTGACGTCGATGTTGGACGATCCGTCGAGGGGGTCGAACAGCAGCAGGTATTCGCCCTTGGGATACTGCTTGGGGATCTGGTGCGGATGCTCCATTTCCTCCGAGGCCATTGCGGAGAGATAACCGCCCCATTCGTTGGTCTCGATCAGAATCTCGTTGGAAATGACGTCGAGTTTCTTTTGCACCTCGCCTTGCACGTTCTCGCTGCCGCCGTTACCCAGCACGCCCGCCAGGCCGCCACGGCCGATGGCCACGCCAATGGCCTTGCAAGCTCGCGCCACCACTTCGATCAGCAAGCGAAGATCGCTTGAGATGCGCTGCTTATGGCGTTGCTGCTCGAGAAGGAATTGCGTCAGGGTAACCCGGCTCATATCGTGTCAGTCGCGGTGGTTGGTCTCGAGCGAGGAGTCTACGACAATTCCGCGGGCGCCATACTCTCCTACGGATTCACTGTTGACAGAATTGGAGAAGAAATTGCTGAACGGTGCTCTGGTTTTGGGGGATCAACAAGGGGGTTCTCCCCTTGTTCGTAACATGATTGTTGCCGAAGCGAGTGCATGCGTCTTGGTTCCGGCTATGCCGGCTTATGGTGCCAGCCGCTCGATCTCCCAGCGCATTTCGTTCTGCATTCTGTAGCGAATCCGGTCGTGCATGCGGTCGGGCCTTCCTTGCCAGAATTCCAGCAGATTGGGTTTGATGCGGTAGCCGCCCCAATGGGCGGGGCGCGGCGGCTCCGATTCGTAGCGTTGGGTGAAGTCCGCGAAACGTTGCTCCAAGAACGCGCGGCTGGGTACCACCTCGCTTTGCGGCGAGGCCCAGGCACCCAGGCTGGCACCTAGCGGGCGGCTCTGGAAATACTCATCGGACTCGATGGCGCTGATTTTCTCGATGCTGCCCTCGATGCGGATTTGTCTCTCCAGGGCGTGCCAGTAGAACAACAAGGCGGCGCTGGGGTTGTACGCGAGATCGTGGCCTTTGCGGCTGTCGTAGTTGGTGAAAAAAACGAAGCCACGCGCATCGAAATCCTTCAGCAGAACGATTCGCGCCGACGGGCGGTTCTCCGCGTCGCTGGTGGCGAGCGTCATGGCGTTGGCGTCGGTGAGATCCGACTGGCGGGCCTGAGCGAACCAGCGGCCGAATTGATCGAAGGGGTCGGGAGCCACTTGCGATTCGTCCAGGGTGTCGCGCGCGTATTCGCGCCGCAACTCGGCCACGGTTTTTTGTGCATCGCTCACTGGATCAGCACTCCAAACACTTTTTTCAGCAGATTCGTCGTTTGCTTCACGGGGTTGGCGCGGATCGCCTTTTCCTCCTCGGCGATGGTGACGTAGAGTCCGTCGAGGGCTTTTTCCGTGACGTAGTCGTTGAGATTGGATTGTTCGGGTTTGAGCAACCCGAAGGCCGTCGCCTTTCCCGCGTATTTGTCATAGATCTGGGCCAGCTTCAAGCGCTCGGTGGCTTGCGCCACGATGGGCAGAAATTTCGCCTTGAGCGCATCGGCCGTATGGGTACGAAAGTATTGCGTGGCGGCGTTGTCCGCCCCGGTGAGGATGGTCTTGGCATCGGCGATGGTCATGCTTTTCACGGCGCTGAAAAGCAAGGTCTTGGCTTCCGGCGCCGCCGATTCGGCCGCGCGATTCATGGTGAGGATCAACTCGTCGGAGTATTTGCCCATGCGCATCTTGCGCATCAGGGAATCGGCTTTCTTGAAGTTCTCCGGCAGCGGAATCTTGATCTTCGGATTGCCAAAAAATCCGTCCAAGGTGCCTATCCGCGCCACGGGCTTGGCCGCGCCTTGCAGTAGTGCCTCCTTGAGGGCATTGGTGGTTTCCGTGCTTGTTAATTCATCGAGCGTGCCCGCGTGCGTGACGGTGGCGATAAAGACAAGAGACCAGACGAAATTGCGGTACATGAAAGGAGTCTTGAAAGGAAGTGGCGAGAAGCGGAGCATACAACAGACCTACACTAGTGCCAGCCTGCCTCCTTGTCCGATACACGGGCGCCGCCTTCGCTCTGGAGCAACTGCTCCAGGTCCGAGCGTGCTTGCGTGTTCGCGGAGATGAGGGTCTTTTGGTCGTGCCGTTGCGATGCGAGAGACTCTATTAGAGCTTCGTCGTGCCGCTGAAATTGCTGGGCGGCGCGCTTGGCGGAGTATGCCGGCACGCCCATGGAAACCAATGCCCGTTCCGCGAGAGTCAGGGCGCTCCCGAAGGTTTCGCGCACAAAGGGAATTCCGAGTTCCACCCATTCGTAGGCGTCGGTCCGGCTTTGCGCTCTGACCACCAAGCGGACGGAAGGGAAATGCTCGCGGATCAGGCGCGCGGCGCGAAGCGCTTGGTCCGCGTCATCGATGGCGAGGACGATGAGTTGCGCGGTGGCAGCGCCGGCGCTCCCCAGCAGGTCGAGACGGGTGACGTCGCCGTAATAGGCTTTCCACCCAAAGCGGCGCACCCGTTCGATCTGGTTCGGATCGTGTTCGATGAGGGTGACCTTGAAGCCCCTGGCGGTTAGCACGCGCGTCACTACTTGGCCCACCCGGCCGAATCCCGCGACGATGACCGGATGCCTGTCTTCGATGGTGCCAGCGGAAACCGGCTGCGCCCGGTTCAGGCGCGGACTTAACACGTGTTGGTGGAGCAGCATGAGAAGTGGAGTGGTCATCATGGAAGCCGCCACGGCGGCATTCAGCAAATTGGCCTGGTCCTTGGAGATGACCTGTTCGCTCAGCGCCACGCCGAACAACACGAACGCGAACTCTCCCACCTGCGAGAGCACCAAGCCGAATAACCAGCCATCCTGGCTGCTCAGCTTGAAGGCACGGGCGAGTGCAAGTAGCAACACGATCTTGAGCACCACCACGCCGCAGGCCAGGCCCGCGACGGCCATGGGCCGGCTGGCGAATAATCCCATGTCCACGCTCATCCCCACGGCGATGAAGAACAGCCCGAGCAACAAACCCTTGAAGGGTTCGATATCCATCTCGAGTTCGTGGCGGTATTCCGATTCGCCCAATATCACGCCGGCCAGGAACGTACCGAGCGCCATGGACAGCCCCACGGATTGCATGAGCAGCGCGGTGCCGATGACCAGCAGCAGCGAAAACGCGATGAAGATTTCGCGCGAACCCGTGGACGCCACGTAGCGCAGTACGTGTCTTAGCAGGTAGCGCCCCACGGCGATGATGCCGAGGATGAGACCAATGGCCGTTCCTATCCGCTGCCAGTCCATGGAACTGGATTCCGCGCCGGCGCTCAGTAGTCCCAAGACCAGCATGAGAGGAATGACCGCGATATCCTGAAACAGTAGAACAGAGACGCCCGCTTGCCCGCCAGGAGTGCCCAGTAAATTCTTCTCCGCCAGGGTTTGCAGCGCGATCGCCGTGGACGACATGGCGAAGCCCATTCCCGCGACCAACGCAAAGCGCCATTCCGTGCGGAAAGAAATGCCCAACAGGGCCACGACGGCGATGGTAACGATGACTTGAGCGTTGCCCATGCCCAGGATGGGCACGCGCAATTGCCATAGCCGTTGCGCATTGAGTTCGAGGCCGACGAGGAACAGCAGCAACGCCACCCCGAACTCCGCGAAATGCAGAATGGCCTCCGGGTCTCGCACCAAAGCCAGCCCCCATGGGCCTATGGCGGCGCCGGCACACAAATATCCCAAGACCGAACCCAAGCCCAAGCGCTTGAAGACCGGAACGGCGATGACCGCGGCGCTAAGATAGACCAACCCTTGGGCCAGCACACCTTGAGTCGCCATTACGCCTCCTCGAAGGTGTTCGTCGCGGGCGGGTAGCGGCCAGCCGTTAGATCCGCGAGCAGTGAGCGATAGCTGCTTGCGCTCTCCCGCAATGCCTCATCGGAAAGACTCTTCACGCCGCACGTTACGAAAGGCGCGTGCGTGACCAATCCACACAAGTGAGCGCTTTGCTCGAAAGGGCGCAACAATTCGGGCAAGGTGAAGTGGTTTATCCCTTCCCGGCGGTAGCGCGCCTCGGGGCCCGCCGTGGTAATGGCTTGCAGGAAGTGTTTGCCGTGCAACTTATCGCCGCCTTCTCCATAGGCGAAGCCATATTCCAGCACGCGATTCATCCACTCCTTGAGAAGCGGAGGGCAGCTATACCAATAGAAGGGATGCTGAAAAACGATTGCCTGGTGCTCCAGCAGTAGCGCTTGTTCTCGCGGTACGTCGATGAAGAAATCGGGATAGGTCTCGTATAGGTCATGAACGGTGATGCCCTCGATGCCTTCGATGGCCGCGCGCAATTGGCGGTTAACCCTCGATTCCTCGGGATTCGGGTGGGCGTAAAGAACGAGAGCCGGTTTCATGGAGTTCGCGAACTCTAATGCAATCGTCCGAGATGATATGCTTTCCCCCACTTCACGGGCCGGAGGAACCATGAGCAAGATCACCAAGGTGGAAGTCCACGTATTTCAGTTCGACGCCCAGCATTTGGGACAAGTAGGCGGTGGCGGGGTGGGAGCGCTGGGGTGCAAGTACGGCGCCACCAGCCGTCTCACCAAGTATGCGGTGGCCATCATGACGGACAACGGCCTGCGGGGAGAATACGTGACCCACTGGGTAGGATCGGCCGCGGCACTGGGCTCCACGCTCATGCTGGCCCCCTACCTCATCGGGCGCCAGGCAGAGGAAAGAGAAGTGCTTTACGATGACTTGAAGCGCGAAGCACGGCAATTCGACCACATGGGCCACGGGCCCTTGGATATCGCGCTGTGGGATTTACACGGCAAGAAACTCAGTTGCTCCGTTGCCGAGATGCTGGGCGGCTACCGCTGGCGCTTGCCCGCCTACGCCTCTACCTTCATGAGCGATCGCAACGACGAACTGGGCAGCAAGGAGGCACACGGCGAATTCGCGTTGCAATGCCATGAGCTGGGCTACCGCGCTTACAAGATCCACGGCTGGAACGAAGGCAACAAGCACGAAGAGGCAGCCAACGTCTTGCATGTGCGCAAGACCGTGGGCAGCAAGATGGAACTCATGCTGGACCCCGCTTGCCAGTTGCGCACCTTCGCCGATGCCCTCTACGTGGGCCGCGCATGCGATGAAGCCAATTTCTTCTGGTACGAAGACCCCATGCGCGACGGTGGCGTTTCCATGTACGCCCACAAGAAACTGCGCCAGATGATCAAGACCCCGCTATTGCAAACGGAGCATGTGCGGGGCGTGGAACCCAAGGCCGACTTCCTCATGGCGGAGGCGACGGATTATCTGCGCGTGGATCCAGAGTACGACATGGGCATCACCGGCACCATGAAGATCGCGCACATCGCCGAGGGCTTCGGAGTGGATTGCGAGATCCACGCATGCGGCCCTGCCCACCGGCACTGCATGTCCGCCATGCGCAATTCCAACTACTACGAGGTAGCCTTAGTAGGCCCGAGAACGCCCAACGCGGTGCCGCCGGTGTACACGTGTGGCTATAGCGACAAGCTTGAAGGCGTTGGCAAAGACGGCTGCTTCCCGGTTCCCAAAGGCCCCGGCTTGGGCGTGACTTACGACTGGGATTTCATCGCCAAGAACCGGGTGGCGTTGCATGAATTCAAGTGAGGCGTGAGGGGGGAGGAGGGAGGAGCAGAACCCCGTTCCGCGATGTGCAAACGATTTCGGTTTACCAAACCCTTTCACTAACCGACAAGGAGCAATGAAATAAGGCAAGACCGTTCCCTACCCACACTTGCCTCCTCCCTCCTCCCCCCTCCCTCCTCACCGCAATGGGTTATCCTTCCCCTGAACCCAATTCGCGAGGAAACACATATGGCCTACGACCTGCTGATCAAGAACGGGAACGTCGTTGACGGCACCGGTGCGCCCGGCCGGCGGGCGGACGTGGCGGTGCAAGACGGAAAAATCGCCGAGATTGGCAAGATCGGCGCTAGCGCCAACAAAATCATCGACGCCGCCGGTTGCGTCGTGGCCCCGGGGTTCATCGACCCTCATACGCACTACGATGCGCAGATTTGCTGGGATGGGGCGGTCACGCCCTCTCCATGGCATGGCGTGACGAGCGTCGTGATGGGCAACTGTGGCGTCGGCATCGCACCGTGCCGGCCCGGCGCGCGCGAAATTGCCATGCGGGATTTGGTGAACGTCGAAGCCATTCCCTTCGAGGTTCTGGACAAGGGCATTACTTGGGATTGGGAAACCTTTCCGCAGTTTCTGGACGCGGCCGAGCAGCGCGGTTCCGCCGTTAACCTGGCATTTTTGGCGCCCCTCACGCCCTTCCGTCATTACGTGATGGGCGAGGAATCCATGGAGCGCTCCGCCACGCCCGCCGAGACGCAACGCATCAAGGCATTATTGGGCGAGGCCATGGACGCCGGTGCCTTCGGATTTTCCAGCACCGTGCTGAACCAGCATATGGGTTACGGCGGCCGCCCGCTCGCCTGCCGCAACGCCAGCCTCGATGAGTACAAGGCCTACTCCAACGTCCTCCAGGAGAAGAACAAGGGCGCCATCGAAGTGGCGCTCACCCGCACCATAGCTGTTTTGGAGGACGAGCAATACGAATTGCTGGATCATCTTCTGGAGCACAGCCGGCGCCCCGTTACCTTCATCGCCATGTTCGACCGCGACGACATCCCCGAAGCCGTGCGGGATACCTTGCGCAAGGTGGCGCCGCTTATCAAGCGCGGCGCCCGCCCGCAGACTTCGCCCTTGCCGCTCACGCGCGAAGTCAACATGCGCAATCCCTTCG
Organism: Betaproteobacteria bacterium; assembly: GCA_009693245.1. Classification (NCBI taxonomy): domain Bacteria; kingdom Pseudomonadati; phylum Pseudomonadota; class Betaproteobacteria; species Betaproteobacteria bacterium. Next base: position 16,925 of record SHXO01000055.1, read on the forward strand.
CCTTCGCGGCTTTTCCTTCCTGGAGGCGTGTATTCGCCGATCTTTCCAAGGATGCGCAAAGAGCGGTGTACAAGGACCAAGTGTTCCGTGACGAATTTCGCGAGGAGCTAAAGAAGCCCATCACCTTCGGCAATTGGGAGCGGGTGACCATACACGAGGTGAAATCGCCGGCGATGAAGCAGTTGGAGGGTAAAACCGTGGGTGATATCGCGCGGGCGCGCGGCAATGACCCGATGGATACTTTTCTCGACTTGACCGTGGAGGACGATCTGGACATCGAGTTCACGCTCTCCACTTTCAACCACCGGGTGGACCGCGTGAAGGAAATTCTGAACAACCGCGACATCCTCATCGGGTTGGGTGACGGTGGCGCCCACGTGGACATGTTATGCGATTCCGGCTACCCGACCTATTTGCTGGGGACGTGGGTGCGCGAGAAACAAGCATTGACCTTGGAGCACGCGGTGCAGCGCTTGACCTCGGACCCGGCGGACTTCTTCGGCATCAAGGACCGTGGCCGCCTCAAAACAGGGCTCTCCGCGGATATCGCCATCTTCGACCCGCACACCGTGGGTTCTGGCAACAGGGGCGAGCGCCGCTACGATCTGCCAGGCGGCGCCAAGCGCATGGTGATGCCATCGCGCGGCGTGCTCCACACCATCGTGAACGGCCAAAGTGTTTACACCAACGGCGCATTGACGGAATCCAAACCCGGGCAAGTCCTGCGCTCCTGACATTCGAAAGCGTTTACTCGTGAAACAATCCATCGTTACGCTGGACATGGAGGGCGTGCTCACGCCCGAGATATGGATCGCCGTCGCCGAAAAAACCGGCATCGGGGAGTTGCGCCGCACCACCCGCGACGAGCCCGATTACGACAAACTCATGCGCGGCCGGCTGGCGATTCTCGAACAGCATGGGTTGAAGCTCTCCGAGATTCTAAAAATCATCGGTACCTTGAGCCCGCTACCCGGAGGACGCGAGTTTCTCGATGAGTTACGCTCTTTCGTGCAGGTGGTGATTTTGTCGGACACCTTCGAGCAATTTGCCGCTCCCCTGATACGCCAGCTTGGCATGCCCACGCTGCTATGCCACCGTCTGGTGGTCCAGAATGATCGCATCGTGGGTTACCAACTGCGCATGCAGGAGCAAAAACGCGAGGCCGTGTCCGCCTTCAAGCGGCTGAACTATCACGTGATCGCCGCGGGGGATTCCTTCAACGACACGGCCATGCTCATCGAAGCCGACGCGGGCTTTTTGTTTCACGCCCCGGAAAACGTTACCGCGCGCTTCCCGCAGTTCGAAGCCGCCAATGAATATAGCGAGTTGATGACATTGATCCGGGGTTTGCTGGCCTGAGTAAGACCGGCGCTCACGCGATCCGCGTCATCTTTCGCAGCGCTCGCAATTCACGCGGGTCTTGAATCAGATGGCCCTGCGATCCCCAGAAGGTGTTGGATACCTCTCCCACGTACAGATCGCCGCGCGAATCCATGGCGAGCCCGTGTGGGGCGATGAATTGGTCCGGTCCCTCGCCGCCATGCTTGGCGCCCAGCCGCGCTAGCACTTTGCCTTCGTGATTGCACACGCTGATGCGCGGGCCCAAGTTCGGCACGTTCTTGTTCACGTCCATCTGCGGGCCCAATTCGCCGATGAAGCACAGGGGTTGTTTGCCGCGTGGCATGTAAAGACCACAGGGGCGGTGCAGATTGTTCCATTGGGTTTCGTACTTTCCGTCCTTGCCGAACACCTGCACGCGGTGATTCTCCCGGTCCGCCACGAACACCCACCCATCGTCATCGCAACAGATGTTATGCACGATATTGAATTGGCCGGGATCGCAGCCGGGTTCTCCCCAGGAAAGAAGCAACTTGCCGTCCGGTGAGTATTTATGCACGCGGGCGTTGCCGTAGCCGTCGCTCACGTAGATGTCGCCTTGCGGCGAGAGCGCCGTGTGGGTGCACATATGGAAGGGCAATCCGCTCATGTAGGGCGAGCGCTGGCCGGGCGTGCCGATGGTGAGGAGCAGCTTGCCTTCGGTGGTGAATTTGCGGATGGTCTGTTCGTTATCGTCGGTGCAATAAACCGCGTCGTCCGGGCCGATGTGAATGCCGTGGGGCCTCCAGAAGATTCCCTCGCCCCAGGAGCGCAGGAAATTCCCGTCGCGGTCATAGACGATGACGGGATGGCGCCCGCGGTTGAACACGTACACGAGATCCTTGCTGTCCACGGCGACACCCACCACGTCGCGGTAGGCCCAGCCCTCGGGCAGATTGCCCCAATCGTTGTCCACGCGGTACTTGTATTCGCCGCTCGAAAGTATCGTTTCCATGGTCTCCTCCGATTATGAGTGCGCGGCCATGATAGCCGAACGCTGCCGCTACAATGAATCATGATTGAAGCCTCCCTGGCATGCCACCCGAGCAGCCCCGCGGATTTCCTACGCCAAATGCAGGTTCGCGTGTCGTGGGAATCCCAAGGCAGATTACGTCTGAGGTATGTGCTCGAGGGGGATATGGCGCGGGTGCGGGTTCCGGCCCAGGGGCGCGGGCGGCGAGCCGAGCGGCTTTGGGAGCATACCTGTTTCGAAGTCTTCGCGAGGGACGATGGAGAGAGCTACGCCGAATACAATTTCTCGCCCTCATCGGATTGGGCAGCCTACAGGTTCAACGCCTACCGAAGCGGGGTGTCGGATCTATCGTGCGACCCACCACCCGTCGTTCAAGTGGTAATGGGCGCGTACCGGATCGAACTGGAAGCGATTATCGGCCTTAATCGCTCCACAGGCCCCTTGACACTGGCAGTCTCCTCGGTCATCGAAGACAGTGATGGCCAACTATCTTACTGGGCCCTGGCGCATCCGCCAGGGAAGCCCGATTTTCACCATCAAGACGGATTCGTCTTGTCCATGAAAGGAAGCGCTGAATGAAGTTTGGCCTGGACCGGTTTTTAGAGGATCGCGCCGTGCGAAAACCCCTCGCGGGCAAGCGCGTGGCTTTGCTCGCCCATCCAGCATCCGTCACGGCCAATCTCACCCACGCGCTGGATGCCATCGCGGCCTTGGGCGATGTACGGTTGTCGGCGACCTTCGGCCCGCAGCACGGTTTGCGAGGCGACAAGCAAGACAACATGGTGGAGTCTCCCGATTTCACCGATCCCGCGCTGGGCATTCCCGTGTTCAGCCTCTATGGTGAGGTGCGCCGGCCCACGGCGGCCATGATGGATAGCTTCGACGTGTTGCTGGTGGATTTGCAAGATCTCGGCTGCCGCATCTACACCTTCATCACCACCTTGCGCTACGTGCTGGAAGAAGCGGCGAGGTACGGCAAATCAGTGTGGGTGCTGGACCGTCCGAATCCGGCCGGGCGTCCCATCGAGGGCCTTCGGTTGCGCAGCGGTTGGGAGAGTTTTGTCGGCGCGGGCGGCTTGCCCATGCGCCACGGGCTCACCATGGGAGAGCTTGGGTCTTGGTTCATCAAGAAGCTCGGCTCAAGCGTTGACTACCGGGTGATCGAAATGCAGGGCTGGCAACCGGCGCAAGGTCCCGGATACGGCTGGCCGCTGGGGGAACGGACTTGGATCAATCCCAGCCCCAACGCGCCCAACCTGTTCATGGCGCGTTGCTATGCGGGCACCGTGATGTTGGAGGGCACGACGTTATCCGAAGGGCGTGGCACCACACGCCCGCTCGAACTTTTTGGCGCGCCAGATCTGGACGCGGGCAAAATCATCGCCAAAATGCAAGCCATGGCCCCGCAATGGCTGCGCGGCTGCATGCTCAGGCCTTGCTGGTTCGAGCCCGCCTTCCATAAGCACGCGGGCAAGCTGTGCGCGGGCGTACAGATCCACGTGGAGGACCGCGCCTACGATCACGAAGCCTTCCGGCCGTGGCGTCTGCAAGCGCTGGCCTTCAAGGCGATACGCCAGCTCAGTCCCGGCTACGAGTTATGGCGCGATTTTCCCTACGAATACGAACGCGGCCGCCTGGCGATCGATCTGATCAACGGCAGTGAACTCTTGCGGCGGTGGGTTGACGACGATGATGCCCTGCCTGTGGATTTGGACGCGATCACGTTGCTCGACGAATCTTCGTGGGAAGAGGAGCGCCAATCCATCGTGCTCTATAAACCTAAGCCGGCATAGCCGTAACCGAAACGCATGCACTCGCTTCGGCAACAATCGTGTTACGAACAAGGGGCGATCCCCTTGTTGATCCCCCAAAGCACCGTTCCGCGAGTTCTTCTCCAATTCTGTCAACAATGAGTCCATAACCGCCTAACGGAAACGAAAATCTGGGTTTCGCGGCGCCATGGCGCTTCCTGGCTTGCGCAAATAAAAAACTGCGTGGTACAAGACAGACTTGGGCAGTTTGGGAGCACCCGATGAGACGCAGCGTGGGGAGGGAGGAGGAGGGGGTGGCGTGCCATGCCGTGGCGTTGCAACAGTGCCGCGAGCTTTCCGTGCGTCTCGTGCAAGGGCTCTCCGATGCGGAAGCTACGGTGCAATCCATGGAGGACGCCAGCCCGGCCAAATGGCATCTTGCGCACACCACATGGTTCTTCGAGGAGTTCGTCCTGCTGCGCCACGTGCCCGGTTACCGGGCATTCCACGAAAGTTACCGTTTTCTGTTCAATTCCTATTACGAATCGATGGGCGAGCGCCACCCACGCTCGCGCCGGGGCATGCTGGCCCGCCCCTCGCTAGATGAAATAAAATCCTACCGCCGGCACGCCGATGCGGCATTGCTGGGCGCGTTACACCAATTGCTGGCCGAGGCTCTCGCTCTTACCGGTCTGGGTATTCAACACGAGCAGCAGCACCAGGAATTGTTGCTCACCGATATCCTGCATCTTTTCGCGCAGAATCCCCTCAAGCCCGTCTACCGGCCCGCGGCAGAGGCGCTCGGTGTGCCAGCCGCAAGCGTCATTCAATGGATGCCCTTCGAGGGCGGCCGTGTGTGCGTGGGCCATGCGGGGGAGGATTTCGCCTTCGACTGCGAATGGCCATGTCACGAAGTGCTCCTGCGCCCCTATGCGTTGGCCTCTCGCCACGTCACGCAACGCGAGTGGTTGGCGTTCATGCAGGATGCCAGCTACGCATCCCCCCAGTGGTGGCTCTCCGATGCGTGGGCCACGGTACAGAGCGAACGCTGGCGGGCGCAGTTATATTGGTCGGAGCGCGACGGCCATTGGCGCCAGATGACATTGTCTGGCGAGCGCGAGTTGGATCTGGATGCGCCGGTTTGTCATGTGTCGTTTTTCGAGGCCGATGCTTATGCT
>SHXO01000056.1 GCA_009693245.1 Betaproteobacteria bacterium
GGAGGGATCGAATTCCGTGGCACCGAAATTCGGCACGTTGCGTTGCGGCCAGTGGATCTGATACAGATCGATGTAGCCGGTTTGTAGGCGTGCCAGACTGGTGTCAACCGCCTCGGCGATGATGGCTGGCGTGAGATCCGTGCGGCCATTGCGAATCCAATCGCGCCGGCCGGGGCCGGCAATCTTGGTGGCGATGACAAGGCCAGCGCGAGGACGGTGCGCCAGCCAGGTCCCGAGATAACCCTCCGTGCGCCCCTGCGTGCGCCCATTGGGCGGCACCGGGTACATCTCCGCCGTGTCGATGAAATTGATGCCCCGGTGCACGGCGTAATCCAACTGCTCGTGCGCCTGCGCTTCGCTGTTTTGCTCACCCCAGGTCATGGTGCCCAGGCAAACCTGCGAAACGCTCAAGTCCGTGCCGGGAAGGGTTCGGTATTTCATATCGGTCTCCAAGTTACCGGTTGGTTAGACGGGCTCGATTAAACACCCTGGCATCCGTTTGAAGCCGGCGGGATTGGTAGTTAGAACTGGAAAACCGTAGCGAATTGCCGTGGCCCCGATAATCAAGTCAAAGGTTCCCAGGGTCACACCTTTGGGCAATGCGCTGACGAGGTGCGCATGGAACCTTGCAACTTCTAGATCGAATGGCAGCGGGCGAAATAGCTTGAACATCTCCTCCACGAACGCCGATCGGCGCAAGCGCCTTTGTTCAGTGTTTGCGAAGTGTACGCCAACCAACAGTTCCGAACATGTTGCGACCGAAATGTACCCCTTGCCATAAGTGGATTTGTAGCTCGATAGATCGATTGCGGAAGGTTCCTTCTCCAGCCGAGCCAATACGCCTGTGTCAATGATCAATCCCATTCGATAACATCCGGCCGCATTCGAGAAAGGCCGCGCTCGATGTCGCGGGCAAAGGCATCGCTCTCCTTGGGGCCGAGCCGCGGCAACGATGCCATCAGTGCATTTAGTTAATCGAGCGGGACCCCGCCGGAAGGTCCCGCGGGTACGATACGAGCCACTATCTCTTTACCTCGCACGACATCGAATTCCGCACCCTGGTAGCGTACTTGGCTTAGGACGTCGGAAAAACTTCGTGCGGCTTCCGTTGCCGTGATTTGCTTGGTTGCCATAACATGGTCCATGGGTTGGGAGAGCACTACATTTATCAGAATATCAGATTATCAGATACACTTCACGGCGCTGCCCATTGCGGCCACGATTCGCATCGACCGCGGCTTTGAGGTGCCGAATAAGGGCGGGGGCGTACTGGACTTCGTCGATGATCGCCGGGGCGGGATGGCGGCTCAGGAATATGGCGGGTTCTTTCTCCGCTTGCTCGGCCTCGGTGGGCAGATCGAGAGACACGAACCCGTACTTTGGGAACAGGCGCCGTAACAGCGAGGTCTTTCCGGTCTGGCGAGCGCCAGTCAATACAACGACCGGCCTGGTACGGGCCGAGCGCCGCAGGCGCGCTTCTCGCGTCGCGAGAGATCCACATGTGCAAAATATACGATGCAATCGTATATTTTGCGAGGCTACGGATTCAGAGATCAGTTTCGTAGCGCTTGGCGATCTGCGAGTCGAGATCCAGCATGGCGCTCGCTTCCAGCGCGCGCCTAAGGTTGATCTCCGCCGAAAACGAAATATTCATGGAGCCCGGCCAGGAGGAAGGATTCCAAAGAGCGCTCCGCAGAAAGGCCTTGGCGCAATGGAAGTAACACTCCTCGATCCGCACACGCATCAAGAGTAGCGCCGGTTTGCCGCGTGCGGCGAAGCGCGCGTTGATCGCGTCGTCGTGCAGTAGCGTGGCGTGTCCGCCAATCCGTAGCGTCTCATCCGTGCCGGGGGACAAGAAGATCAGACCCACCTTCGGGTTGCTCAGAATATTTTCCAGGGAGTACAGCAACCGGTTGCCTGGCCGCTCGTGGATGAGGAGAGTCATGGCGTCCTTGACGCGGACAAAGCCCGGCTCGCCGCCCTTGGGGGAGACTGTGGGCACACCGTTGGTACTTGCCGTGGCCAAAAGGAAAAACGGGGACTGGCGGACGAAGGCTTGCCCCTGCTCGCTTAATTCCCGGTGAACTTTGTATTGAGTCAGGGGGCCCGGTTCGCCTAACAAATCGCGCAGGCGCTTCACAGTGGCGATGGTTTCCATGTCCGGTCCCATGTGGGGTCAATTCCAGAAAGTGAATGATAATCCGCCAATGGAGTTTGATGAGTTCTTTGTTATGGGCCAAAGGCGCTGAAATGGCCAAGATCGTCGCATTGCCACCACCTGGCCTGGGGGAAATCGCTTTGCGTGCGCTGCCGCCCTTGTCTCTTTACGTCCACATTCCATGGTGCGTGCGCAAGTGTCCTTATTGCGATTTCAATTCCCATGAATTGAGCGTAAACCTTCGCCAGAGCGGCGCGATGGCCAAAGGGCAGGAGATCGATGCGGGGACAGAGCAGCGGTACGTGAACGCGCTGGTGGCCGATCTGGAAGGTGCCTTGCCGCGGATATGGGGGCGGCGTGTGACCAGCATTTTCCTTGGGGGAGGAACACCGAGCTTGATTTCCGCGCGCGCATTGGACGATATTCTTTGCGCGATTCGGGCGCGGGTGCCGCTCGCTCCGGACGCGGAGATCACGCTGGAAGCTAACCCCGGGACGGTGGAGGCGGCCAAGTTCGCCGAGTTTCGGGCCTCGGGGGTGAACCGCTTGTCCATCGGCGTGCAGAGCCTAAACCCTAAGTTTCTGAAGGCCCTTGGGCGCATTCACGACGAGAAGCAAGCGGTGCGGGCCATCGAAATCGCGCAGCGCCACTTCGATAACTTCAACATCGATCTGATGTATGCGTTGCCGGAACAAACGCTGGAGGAAGCAGTGAACGATGTTCGAGAGGCTTTATCGTTGCAGCCACCTCATCTGTCCTGCTATCACTTAACCATAGAGCCCAATACAGTGTTCGCGAAATATCCGCCGCGAGTACCAGAGGACGATGTGTCAGCGGATATGCAGGAAGCCATCGAAGAGTTGTTGGGCAGCAACGGTTATGAGCACTATGAAACTTCCGCGTTCGCGCGGCCTGGTACACGTTGTAAGCACAACTTGAATTACTGGACCTTCGGGGACTACCTTGGCATCGGCGCCGGCGCTCATGGCAAGCTCTCGTTTCCTGGCCGCGTTGTGCGCGAGGTACGCTACCGGGCGCCGAACGACTATATGAATCACGCCGAGCGAGATTCTCCCGTGGCTCGGTGCGATGAAGTGGGGAGCGATGACTTGCCATTTGAGTTTATGATGAACGCGTTGCGCCTGATTGGCGGTTTCGAGGCGAGATTGTTCGAGGAGCGCACCGGCCTTCCGTTGCAAGCGGTGTTGCCGAGATTGGATGCCGCGGAAGCCTGTGGATTGCTGGAAAGAGATCTTTTTCGCGTTGCCCCCACGCTAAAAGGGCAGCGGTTCCTCAACGATCTCTTGCAACGATTCCTCGATTGACATTGGACTATGGAGAAACCCATGCGACGTGTAACCAAGACAGTCAAGGGAATGCCTGCCACGGATGGGGCGGGCGTGAAACTCAAACGGGTGATCGGCTCTCCTCAGATGGAGATGCTCGACCCGTTCTTGATGCTCGACGAATTCGGGTCCGACGACCCGGAGTCGTGGATCGCGGGTTTTCCGGATCATCCCCATCGCGGGTTCGAGACGGTGAGCATCATGCTCGACGGCCGCGTGCGCCACGGCGACTCCGTGGGAAACAAGGGCGTGATCGAGGCGGGGGATGTGCAGTGGATGACCGCCGGGCGCGGCATCGTTCATACCGAAATGCCGGAACGCGCCCAGGGGCGCTTGCGCGGTTTTCAGCTGTGGGTGAATTTGCCCGGCGCATTGAAGATGACGGCGCCGCGATACCAGGATTTGCCTTCCGCGCGGATCGCATTGGCTCATGCGGAAGGAGTTTCATTGCGAATCATCGCGGGTGAGGCATTGGGAGTGAAAGGCCCAGTGGATACGCTGATTCCGGTTCGGCTGCTCCTCGCGGAACTGGGCGCGCAAGCGAAGTTAGAATTGCCCGTGCCCAAGGCGCATAACTGTTTCGGTTACGTTTACGCGGGCGCGCTTCAATCGTCCGGCACAACGCTGGCGGAAGGTACCCTTGCGGTGTTCGAGGATGGCGGCGGGCTTTCGATTCAAGCTGGATCCCAGGGCGCCAAGGTGCTCTTATGCGACGGGATGCCCATTGGCGAACCAGTGGCGCGCTATGGTCCCTTCGTGATGAACACGCGCGAGGAGTTGATGCGCGCGTTTCAAGATTACGAGCGCGGTGTGCTGGCGTCCTAGGGACTAATTTCGTGACAAGGTCCGTGAGAGATCAATCAGGCGCCAGCGCCGACACGCAGACCGCGCGCATCTTCGAATGGCGGCGCGGTTTCAATACCATTTATTTGCTGGACCTCGGCGTTAAGCTGGGGTTGTTCAAGGCGCTTGCCGAGAAACCAGGATCCAGTGCCAGCGACCTGGCGGCCGCCTTGGGCCTGCATGCACCCTACGTCGAAACCTGGTGCCGCACCTGTTATGGCATGGAGGTGCTCGACGCCGGCACCGATGGACGCTACCGCTTGGCTCCTCACATGGAAAATATTCTCGCTAATCCCGGTCATCCGCGTTATCTCGGGGGCTTCGTAAGACTAGGTACCGATTTCGCGGCGGAGGACTTTCGCGAGTGTCTACATGCGTTCAAGACCGGCGCGGTAAAACCCTTTCAAGGCCGGGGCGAGATGTTCGCCAAGTCGGTGGCGGAATCCACTTGGGGACTACAAGTGGCTACTGCCAAGAAAATCCTACCGGAGTTGCCGGGATTATTGCCGCGCTTGCAGGCTGGGGGTGCCTTGCTCGAAGTAGGGTGCGGGACGGGAAATCTACTCCTTCAATTGGCCAAGAATTTCCCGCTTGCAAAGTGTGTGGGTGTGGATATCGATCGCGACAGCCTGAGCGTGGCGAGGGAAAAAATCAAGGGCGCTGGTTTGGAAGGCCGCGCGCAGGCGAGAGAAGGTACGGTAGCCTCCGTCACGCAGGCAGGCAGTTTCGATGCGGTCGTGATGGTGGAGGTGTTGCATGAAATCTCCCCCGAGATCCGGCCAGCGGTGGTGATAGAAGCAGGGGCCGCGTTGAGGCCAGGAGGTTGGATCGTGATCGTGGATGAAACTTATCCCACGACGCTGGAGGAAATGCGAGAACCCGAATTCAAGTTTCCCTTGCACACGGGTTTTGAAGAGCTTTATTGGGGAAACGTGCTGCCCACCCGTGAGGAGCAAGAGAGGCTATTGAAAGACGCCGGTTTCCGAGGGGAGATTCATCGCTCCCTGATCGGCGAGGGTTTCACGGTTCTTACTGCGCAAAAATCGTAAGTCCTGTCGTTCCCTTCGCGAATGAGTTCTCTACGATGCCGGCGTGGCGGTGGCGTGTACGGACGCGGCGGGGATCTTGTAGCGCGCCACAATGCGCGCGGAGCGCGGCTGGCTGTTCCAATGCGCGAAGGTTTGGCACGCCTGCTTCGTGCCATCGTTGTCCGTATGCTCGAAATAGGTGCCTTCAAACTTGCCATCGGCCACGATCTCGCCAACGGCTAGTTGGTTGCTAGTCCATGACTGAGCGTCGTTAAAACGCGCATAGGCCTCGACGTAAGTCACCTTCGCCGCAACCGGAACCGAGGTGCACACCGCGATTCGCAGCGCATTTTGCTCGGTGCATGCGGCGGGCTGCGTGGCAAAACCCACAATGGCACCCTTGCAGGCGGGGAAGGCGGCCACTGCGGCGGTACCCATGGAATCATCTGGGAAGGTGGAGGCCAACGTTGTTGGTGCGCCTGCGGCCACCGGTGCAGCCACGGACGCAGCGCGGCTGGTGGCGGCCGAGAGTTCGTTGAGTTGCGCTTGCAGTTTCTGGCTCAAGGCCTCGTAACCCGCATCGGCGCGGCGGTCGCGGAATTCCGAGTAGGCAAATCCGCTCACGCCACACGCCAGCATGAGCATCATGGTGTATATCCACGATTTGCGGCGCTTTGCCTTGGACTCAGGCTGAGATTGATTTCGAAAAATCTGCAGTATGGCGGTGCCGAAGGTTGCCATGGCACCGATAATCGCCGCGAGGATAGGTTCGGAAATATGCTCCATGACTGGGCTCTCGTTGTAGTGCTAAGGGTCAGGCCGGATCGTTTGACCTACTTTCGCAGGCGAGGTATTTGTAGCGGAATTGTAAAAACGCTAAATTTTCCACGACCGTCGAGGTGTAGAAGCAAGAGGCATGTCCAAAAGCTTTCGCTCTATCCAGGGAAAGACCTAGGCCGGCTAGTCTTTACGCCGAAAAATCAGATCCCATACGCCATGGCCGAGCTTGATGCCGCGTTGCTCGAATTTAGTCATGGGACGGTAAGCGGGCCGCGTGGCGAACCCTGGCGAGGTGTTTTCGAGTGATGATTCCGCATGGAGTACCGCGAGCATCTGTTCGGCGTACTCCTGCCAATCCGTGGCCAAATGAATATAGCCGTACGGCTTCAGGCGCGATGCAAGCAAACTCACGAACGATGCTTGTATCAAGCGGCGTTTGTGATGGCGCGTCTTTGGCCACGGGTCGGGGAAGAAAACATGCACGCCACTCAAGCTTTCCAGGGGCAGCATGTGCCGCGCGATTTCAACGGCGTCGTGCTGAACGATGCGCAGATTCGCGAGCCCTTTTTCGCTGGCCAGTTTGAGTACGCTCCCAACACCTGGCGCATGCACTTCCACACCTATGTAATCGGTCCGCGGATTATTGGCGGCAATTTGCGCGGTCGTCTCGCCCATGCCGCAACCTATCTCCAAGATGACCGGCGCGGTTCGCCCAAACACGGTGGGGAAGTCGAGCGGCGCTTGCGCATAACTCAGCAAATATTGGGGCGCGTGTAACTCCAATGCGCGCCGTTGCGCGGCCGACATGCGGCCTTGGCGCAATACGTAGCTACGAATCGGGCGCGGCCCGGCGCCATCATTATTCATCAGGGAAGCGCGCAGACGCGAGGATTACCGATGCTTTAGGCGGCTTTGTCCCGCGTGGAAGCGATGGCACCCGGCACGGGGGAACTCGGTGTGGCGCTGTAGAGCTTCCGGGGCATGCGCCCGGCAAGATAGGCCTCTCGGCCGGCTTCCACTGCCTTCTTCATGGCGCTTGCCATGCGTACGGGATCTTGCGCCGCGGCGATGGCGGTGTTCATCAACACGCCATCGCAGCCCAACTCCATGGCGATGGCCGCATCCGAAGCTGTGCCCACTCCCGCATCCACGAACACAGGAACCTTGGCGTTCTCAATGATGATCCGCAGGTTCCAAGGATTGAGGATGCCCATGCCGGAGCCGATGAGAGACGCGAGCGGCATCACTGCCACACAGCCCGCCTCCTCCAGTTGCTTTGCAATGATGGGATCGTCCGAGGTATACACCATCACCTCGAATCCCTCTTTCACCAGCGTGCGGGTGGCCTCCAAGGTTTCCACCACGTTGGGGAAAAGCGTGCGCGAATCTCCCAGGACTTCAAGTTTGACGAGAGAATGCCCGTCGAGCAACTCGCGGGCAAGCCTCAACGTGCGAACTGCATCTTGTGCCGAATAACACCCCGCCGTGTTTGGAAGCAAGGTGTACTTGCTGGGCGGGAGAACCTCCAGCAGACTAGGCTCATTGGGATTCTGGCCAATGTTGGTGCGGCGGATGGCAACAGTGACGATCTGCGCGCCGCTCGCCTCGACCGCGGCTTTCGTCTCGGCGAAATCCTTGTACTTGCCAGTACCCACGAGCAAACGAGACGTGTAGGCCTTCCTGCCGATGACGAGATTTTCCATTGACTATCCTCCCCCCACGGCCGCGACAATTTCCAGCGAATCGCCATCCTCCAGGCTTTGTTGCGGCAACAAGCTCTTTGGCACAATCTCGCCATTTCGCTCCAGGGCCACGCGCTTTCCGCTTAGTTTCAGCTGTTCTATGAGCTGGGCGGCGGTGATGGGAGCGCTTACGCGAAGCGCCTGCCCGTTGACTTGCAAGGTGATCATGCGCGCACGAGCAATCAGGCGAGATTACGGGCGCTCATTCTTCTTCGAACTCGTCGTCCACCGGCAATCCCTCGGGACGTGTTGGCTTGGGAGGTTGCTGGTTGGGGTTCGGACCGCGTGGCCGGCGGCGGCGCGCGCCACCGGGCCCTCCACCAGGTCCGCCGGGTCCGCCCGGGCCACCGGGACGCCCTCCAGGCCGGCCGCCGCGGGTGACTTGGCGCGCCAGCGACAACAGCGAACGCAGGGCTTGGTTGACATGTTCCGAGGAGCGAAATACTTCGGCAATGTCCGGTTCTAGGATGATGAGCTTTTCCTCGGCTCCTTCTTTGCGTTCGCCAATCTCGGCGGGACGATTGAAATTCCGGTTTCTATTGCCGGGCTGAAACTCGTTGCCTTCTCTCATGGGTGAGAAATCGCCTCGGCGGTTGCCGCGATTCATAGGATGATCTCCAAGGGGGTGGCCAATGCCACCTGTGGTTTCAGTATGGAGGGAACTCACGGCTCGCACAACTTCGCGATGATCTGGCCGGGAAAGTGCCATGCTCGCGATCGCGGCATGGCTTACTTTCCACCTGATTCTTCCCCTTACTTGTTCAAGGTGAATCCGCCGAGCGAGTGATCCCACCACGTAAGTCGCGGCCGAAGGACCGTGATTGCGCGGCCCTTCAACCTCTCCGAGCGGTAGTTTACCCCTATCTCAAGGGAGACGGACGTAACTAAGCGGACAGGGCCGCCTCGGCCAGGGCTGCCAGGTAGCCCGCGCCCAGAGGGATCACTGCGTCGTTGAAATCGTAATTGGGGTTATGCAGCAGGCAACCGGACTGGCCCCCGCCTTGGCCGAGGAATACATAGGCACCGGGCTTCTCCTGTAACAGGTACGCGAAATCCTCCGCTCCCGTGGTGGGATCGGCGTCGCGGATCACCTTGTCATGCCCAAATATGCGTTCGCCGACTTGTGCGGCGAATTCGGCTTCTCGCGCACTGTTCACGGTCGCCGGATAGCCTTTGCGGTAAACAACCTCCGCCTGGGCGCCGAAGGCCTTGGCGATACTCTCGGTGATCTCGCGTATGCGGGTTTGCGCGAGTGTTTGTGTGCTAGGACGGAAGGTGCGCACCGTCCCCACCAGATTGACCCCGCCGGGAATCACATTGAAAGTGCCGATCTGGCTGGTGGCCATGGAGCAAATGCTGACCACTATGCAATCGGCGGGATTGACGTTACGGCTCGCAATGGTTTGAAGCGCGGTGATGAGGTGCGCGGCCACCACGACGGGGTCCACGGCAAGATGCGGAATCGCACCATGCCCACCCTTGCCGCGGATCGAAATCTCGATTTCATCGGCGGCCGCCATGACCGGTCCTGGTCTAACCGCGATCATTCCTGGCGGGATCGTGGGCCAGTTATGCAGCGCGTACACCTCATCCATGGGAAAGCGCTCAAATAGGCCTTCTTTCACCATGACCTGTCCGCCACCACCGCGCTCCTCGGCCGGTTGGAAAATGACGTGTACCGTTCCGTCGAAGCGGCGCGTCTCGCTCAGATAACGCGCGGCACCGAGAAGCATCGTCGTATGCCCATCGTGCCCGCACGCGTGCATATGACCCGGGCGAGTGGACTTGTAAGGAAGGGAGCTGGTTTCGTGCATGGGCAAGCAATCCATATCCGCTCGAAGTCCCACCGAGCGTCCCGGCGCGCGCGTGCGGCCTGGGATTACTCCAACGATGCCGGTGCGGGCGAACCCCCTATGAGTTTCGATGCCCCAGGTACTTAAAAGCGAGGCGACCGCATCGGAAGTTCGTTGCTCCTCGAAGGCAATCTCAGGGTGAGCGTGAATATCGCGGCGAAAAGCGGTGAGCTCCGCGTGGAAACGGCGGATGTATTCCACGGGACCGGCGAAACCTGCTTCAACGGGTATGGTCATGATTGTCATCCCAACTTTGCACTAGCCGGATTATCGGCCAGATTTCTTGGCGTTGCTCGAAGCCCTGCTTGCCGAATACAATCTCCATATTGCGGGCGTAGTTCAATGGTAGAACGAAAGCTTCCCAAGCTTTAGACGTGGGTTCGATTCCCATCGCCCGCTCCACAAGAAATCTTCTCGTAAGTACCCTAAGTCCCATGCCATCCGAGTTCCCCTCGCAGGTCATTGCATGGCAAAAGTTTTTCGGCCGCCACGACCTTCCTTGGCAAAATACCCGGGATCCCTACGCGCTGTGGGTTTCGGAAATCATGTTGCAGCAAATCCAGGTCGCGACGGTTATTCCGTATTACTCGCGATTCATGGCGCGCTTTCCTTCATTGAGTGCGCTCGCTGGCGCGGCTGAGCATTATGTCCTCGCGGTTTGGAGCGGATTGGGCTATTACGCGCGCGGGCGCAATCTTCATCGAGCCGCGCGTGTGATTCGTGATGATTATGGAGGCTCGTTCCCCAGTGAATCGCCGTTGGTAATGGATCTTCCAGGTATCGGCCGCTCGACGGCCGCGGCGATTTGCGTGTTTGCTTTCGGGCAGCGTCACGCCATTCTGGACGGTAACGTGAAGCGCGTGCTGGCGCGCTATTTCGGTATCCAGGGCTATCCGGGAGACCGGCAGGTTGAAACTCAACTTTGGGCGCTATCGAATTCTTTATTGCCCAGCGTTGGCATCGAAACGTATACGCAATGCCTCATGGCATTTGGGGGCGAGTGTATGCACAAGGTCACACCCGTTTTGCGCGCGCTGTCCGCTAGTTGGCGGGTGCGTGGCCAAGCGCGAGCATCTCGTGGATAAATTGCCGGCACCCAAGCCGCGCAAGGAGCGCCCGCATCGCCGGACGAAGATGCTGATTTTGTGGAATGGCCGCGAGGTATTGTTGGAACGGCGCCCGCCCGCGGGTATCTGGGGCGGGATGCTGTGTTTTCCAGAGAGCGCCGAGCCTGTGGAGTAGTGGGTGAAGGCCTGCTCCGAGCGTTTCGCCGCCGAATGCGAAACCATCTTGCCGCTTGCATTGGTGGAACACGGCTTCACGCACTTCAAGCTCACCATCGAACCCTATCTGTTGCGGGTTAGCGCAAAGGCGAGCGGCGCCGCGGAATCCGGCGCGCTATGGTTGACGATACAAGACGCGGGTGCATCAGCCCTCCCTGCACCCGTTCGGGATCTGCTGGTCTCCCTGGTTACATCTGGTTACTGTCCCGCTGAGAATCCAGTATTCGATCGATGAGGGACAAGCGCGCGAGATGGTCCCGCATGCCGAGCAATTGTTGTTTGGTATCGGACTCCACCGGAAGAAGTTCACCCAGCCTGTAGCTCACCCAGCCGGCATCGTTGAGTTGAATGGGCGATGGAAAATGCGAGGGCCCCACGCGCTCGATGAATTGGCGCAAGACCTCGCGGCAAGGTTCCAATTCCTCCGGCACATCGGTGAGAGGCTGGTCGTCCTGAAAGGCCACTGTTCCGCGAATCAAGCCGTCCTTCTCCGCGCGATGATCGAGAAGTTGAAAGACACGTTCGCCGCGCGCGAATACCTGAAACAAGCCCAAGTGCGGCATATCCCACTGTTGGATCCTGGCGCTGCAGCCCAGGTTTTCCGGAATCGCGGGACTACCGGCCTCGTTGCCTTCCTTGATAAGACACACGCCGAAGGGCGAATTGTCGCGGATGCAATCCTTCATCATACGCACGTAGCGTGGTTCGAATATCCGCAACGGTAATCTCCCGCCAGGAAACAGCACTGCCTTGAGCGGAAATATGGGGAGTTCTTGTTGGCTAATGATGGTCTCCTTGCTCGCCCCAGCGGGGCATGAGCTTATTAGGGATACGAAGTTGGTCCAGCACCCGCGCGACGACAAAGTCCACTATATCCTGGACGGACCGCGGTCTCGTGTAAAAGCCCGGATTGGCCGGCAATATGGTGGCGCCTGCTTGCGACAAACGTAGCATGTTCTCCAAGTGAATGCTCGATAGCGGAGTTTCCATGGGCACGAGTATAAGGGGGCGGCGCTCCTTGAGCATGACGTCCGCCGCCAGTTCGGTCAAATTGGCGGCAAGCCCAGATGCAACCGAGGCCAGCGTGCCCATCGTGCAGGGGCATATCACCATGGCGTCCGCAGGGTTGGATCCAGAGGCGGCCGGTGCGAACCACTCTTCACGGCCAAATACTTTGAGTTGGTCTTCCTTCGCATTGAACCGCTCTCGGAAGAACGCGGCCGCCTCGCTTGGACGAGAGGGAAGGGTGAGATCCATCTCCTGCCTCGCGACGATCTGGGACACTTGCGAATAGAGCAGCCAAACTTCGGTGCCAGCAGCGAGCAAGGTCTCCAGGAGCCGGATGCCGTAAGGCATGCCCGAGGCCCCCGTGAAGGCGAGGGTGACAGTGAGCGGGCGCGGGGGGGACGCCACGTTCAATAGCCGATGTTAGTTTGGCCGGTCGCCAATGCGTTCCCGTAGCCGCTTTAGCTGCGCCTCGAGCCGCTCGATCTCCTGGCGCAACTCGTCGCCACCGTCGGATTTCTTGGGATCCTTGGGAGGCGAAGCGGGGGGCTGCTCCGCGGCCACCATGGCGCACATGACTCGCTCAAAGCGGTCCCCCACGGTTTCTGGTACCACGGCGTTGGCCTCGGCGTCGGGCGTGTAGA
Organism: Betaproteobacteria bacterium; assembly: GCA_009693245.1. Classification (NCBI taxonomy): domain Bacteria; kingdom Pseudomonadati; phylum Pseudomonadota; class Betaproteobacteria; species Betaproteobacteria bacterium. The sequence goes on from SHXO01000056.1 coordinate 12,683, forward strand.
CGTTCTCCAACACCGAACCATCGCCGCTATAGAGCAGATATCCAAAGGTGGTCACGCGGTGCTGCTTGCATTGGATTCGCTCTCGGTACATGGCGCTGCGGGCAAAACCGCCGCGCACTGGATGCGGGGAGGAAAACACCACGCGCCGCCAGTAAGTGACCTCGTCCGCCGCCACGAATACCTTGCTCTTGTCGTAGAAATGCTGGTTGCCATCGCCCGTGGGCACGGCCACCCAGTCGGCGGCCGCCGCGGGAAAACAGGCGGCCATTCCAAGAATCATCCATATCCCGCGTGTCATTGCGCAAGCTCCCTGTGGCGTACCAGCACGGGCATCCGGGAGCGAAAATGCTGGGCAAGCATCTCGCTGAAGTACACGGAACGGTGATGTCCCCCCGTGCAGCCTATGGCCACCGTGAGGTAGCTTCGGTTGTCGCGTACAAAGCACGGGAACCAACGGTCGATGTAGGTACGAATGTCCATGAGCATGGCTTGAGTTTGGCTGTCGGCTTTCAGAAAATCAATCACGGGTTGGTCTTTGCCCGTTAACGCACGAAGCGCGGGATCGTAGTATGGATTAGGCAGGCAGCGCACGTCGAAGACGTAATCGGCGCCCAACGGCAAGCCGTGCTTGAACCCAAAGGATTCGAACAACAAGGTCAGTCCCGACGTGGGCAGATAGACGAAATCCTTGACCCACGCACGCAAGGCGTTGGAGGACAAATCGCTGGTGTCCACATGGTGGGCGACGGAACTGGCATCCTCCAAAAGCTGCCGCTCCGCCAGTATGCACTCGGGGAGCGTGTGATGTTCATCGGCCAGGGGATGGCGGCGCCGGGTTTCGGAGAAGCGCTTGATCAGGGTTTCGGTCTTCGCATCGAGGAACAGCGCTTTCACGCTGATCTGGCGCTGGCGCAACGCATGCAAGGACTCGAGCAACTGCGTAAAGGATTTACCTCCCCGCGCGTCGATGCTCACCGCGATACGTTCGTTGCCGTCGTTACGCAGCAGATCGGCCAGTTCTGTGAGTAGCGTGGCCGGAAGGTTGTCCACGCAGTAGTAGCCGCTGTCCTCAAGGACGTTGAGGGCCACGCTTTTCCCAGAGCCGGACATGCCGGTGATTAACACGAGTTGCATGAAAATTACGGGGTTCGCCCAAAATACTGTTCTTGGCGGCGAATAAATTCCTGTGTGCTATCGATACCGCGCAACTGCAAGACGTAGTTGCGCACCGCCGCTTCCACCAGGACCGCGAGGTTTCGGCCGGCGGCCACGGGAAGTATGACCTTGCGAATCTTGACGTTCAAAATCTCTTCCATGGTGGCGTTGAGCGGCAGGCGCTCCAAGCCAGGCACCACGCCACCGACCGGTTTCTCCAACTGTACGATGAGTTTGAGATTCTTGCGAACGCGGACGGAAGTTTCCCCGAAGATGGTCCGGATGTTGAGCATGCCCAACCCACGCACCTCGAGGAAATCTCTCAGGAGATCCGGCGCGCGGCCTTCCAGGGTTTCGGGCGCGATGTGATAAAGCTCCACCACGTCGTCCGCCACCAAACCGCTGCCGCGCGATATCAATTCTAGGGCAAGTTCGCTCTTGCCCACGCCGCTATCGCCGATGAGCATCACGCCCACGCCGAGAACATCCAGCAGCACGCCATGACGGGTGACGAACTCGGCCAGTGCGCGGCCGAGATAGGTTCGAATCACCCAGATGATCTGCAGGCTAGGGAGCGGGGAGGTGATGAGAGGAATTTCTTGGTTCACGCAAAAGCGTTCGAGAGATGGCAGGATCTTCTCGCCGTCGCTCACAATCAGGCAGGCGACGCCGCTGTCTTTCAAGCGCCCCAGGGCGGTTTCCTGCGCGGAATCGTCGAAGGTCGCGAAGTAGCTCGCTTCAGTACGGCTAAAAATCTGAATCCAGTTTGGGTGGTAGAAATTCAGGTGCCCGATCAATCCTTGCGAGGAATGGCGGATGCGCTCGGTGTCGAGGATGTTGCCGCTGTGCTGGTCATCCAACGCCCAGGACAAGCACAAGGCCTCTTGGTTATCCTTAAAGATCTGGGCGACGCTGACCTGAGGCATTGGGATCCCATCCAACTATGACTTGTTGCGCGGCGCGTTCATCGGCCGCGCCGGCGAGCTGGCGGCGCACCTCGCGGTCGCTAAACAACGTGGCAAGCTCTCCAAGTATCTGCAAATGTAGATCGTTGGCGCGCTCGGGGACGAGCAGCACGAACACGAGAGAAACCGGTATTCCATCTGGGGCGCCGAACTCCAATGGGGCGCGTATGCGGATGAACGCCCCGGTGGCTTCCCGCAACCCTTTCACGCGGCCGTGGGGAATGGCAATGCCTTGGCCAAGCGCGGTGGACCCAAGTTTTTCGCGTTCGTTCAGACTCCCGGCGATTTGTGACGGATTCATGGAGAAGGTCTGAGATAACAGCCCAGCGGCTTGTTCGAAAAGTTTGGCTTTGCTGGGGGCTTCTATATCGAGCTTGACGTGGGAGACGGGTAGCAGCGAGGAGAGAAGTGTCATGTCGCGGGCTACCCGCCCCACTCAGTTGGCCAACCAGCGGGAGGAGCTATTCCTCGCCCGCAGGTGGCGTGGCGCTAGGATGCTGCCCGTTGGGGCGGTGGTCGGTGACCTTCTCTTTATGCCGAAGGATCTGCCGGTCGAGTTTATCGGCTAGGCTATCGATGGCGGCATACATGTCGGCGTCGCTGCTTTCCACGAATATATCGCGGCCGCGCACGTGCACATTAGCCTCGACTTTCTGAATCAATTTGCTGACGGTCATCACCACGTTGACATCCATCATGCGGTCGAAATGCCGTTTGATGCGCTCCAATTTGGAGGTCACATAATCCCGTAAGGCTGGGGTGATATCGATGTGATGCCCAGTCATCTGTACATTCATGGCAAGCCTCCAGGTAGGGGTTTATATGGACTTCCGAAGATTGACAGGCAGTATCTGCAAAGATTCCCGGTATTTCGCGATGGTTCGGCGGGCCACGACGATTCCTTGTTTGCCCAGTATCTCCGAAATCTGGCTATCGCTGAGAGGCTTTTTCGAGTCTTCCACGCCGACGAGCTGTCTGATCAGGGCTCGAATGGCGGTCGCGGAGCAAGAACCGCCGGTTTCCGTGCTCACGTGGCTTCCGAAGAAGTACTTCAACTCGAAAATTCCGCGCGGGGTCAGCATGAATTTTTGCGTGGTGACGCGCGATACGGTGGATTCGTGCAGGCCCAGGATCTCCGCGATTTCGCGCAACACCAACGGCTTCATCGCTACTTCGCCGTGTTCGAAAAAATGCCGCTGGCGGTCCACGATGGCCTGCGAAACCCGCAAGATCGTGTCGAAGCGTTGTTGCACGTTCTTGATCAGCCACTTCGCTTCTTGCAACTGCCCTGAAAGCTGCTGGAGGCTCGCGTCCCGGTTACGGTGCAAGATGTCCGCATACATCCGGTTCACGCGCAGCTTGGGCATGGCGTCCGGGTTGAGCGAGGCCCGCCACACTCCTTTGGTCTTGCGCACTACTACGTCGGGTACGACATAGCGGGTTTCATTCTTGGTGTAATCGGAGCCTGGGCGCGGATTCAGGCTGATGACCAAGGATTGGATCCCGCGTAACGTGTCGTCACCGCATTTGAGCGCCTTCTTGAGCTTCGCGTAATCCCGCGCGGCCAACAGATCGAGGAACTCGCGCACCGTGGTGAGCGCCTCGTTTCGGTAAGGAACGTCCTCGGGGAGGGCATCGATTTGCAGAGCCAAACACTCGCCCAAGTTACGCGCCCCAATACCCACGGGCTCCAGATTCTGCAGTTGCCTGAGGGCCACCTGGAGTTCGCTCAGATCGACCTCCAACTCCGCTGGCAGCATGGCCGCGACATCTTCCAATGGGATGGGAAGATAGCCTTCCTCGTTGAGGCACTCGATCAGCACCGTGACCATATTCTTGTCGCGGCCGGTGATGTTGACCAAGTTCAACTGCCACAGAAGATGCTCGCGTAGCGAGGGCTGGTCGGCCGCGACCTGCGGGTAGTCGTTGTCCTCGCCGTCGTCCGGGGATCCGTAATTGGTCGTTCCGCCTTCCCCCTTGGTCCAATCCTGCTCCACTTCGGGCGTTTCTTCCTGCTGGGAGTTTTCTTCCTTGTTGGCGGTCGTCGTGGTCGTGCTGGTGGTGCTGTTGTTGAATTCGCTAGGCGGGACGCTGGCCACGACGGCCTGGCCGCCATACTCCTCCGGCTCCTCCTCCCGCTCAAGCAAGGGATTGTCTTGCAAGAAGCGCTCAATCTCCTGATTGAGTTCCATGGTGGAGAGCTGTAGCAGCCGGATGGACTGCTGCAACTGCGGCGTTAGCGTTAGATGCGGAGAAAGCTTTATCTGTAGTGACTGCTTCATGGGATTCGCGTGCCGGCTTGCCGCGTGAGGGGTGTCGCGCAAGGGTAAGTCCCGTGGCGGACTCGGTGCGCAACCCTATAGCCGGAAGTGTTCTCCGAGGTATACCTTCCGAACGCTTTCATTTTCTACGATTTCTCCTGGGGCCCCGAAAGCAAGTACCGAGCCGTCGTTGATTATATAGGCGCGGTCGCAAATTCCCAAGGTTTCTCTCACGTTGTGGTCTGTGATGAGCACCCCGATGCCGCGCGCCTTTAAGAATCGGATAATTTTCTGAATTTCTAAGACCGCAATGGGGTCGACTCCCGCAAATGGCTCATCTAAAAGAATAAATCTTGGTTTGCTGGCGAGAGCGCGGGCGATCTCCACGCGCCTTCGCTCGCCTCCGGATAAGCTGATGGCGGGACTATTCTTGAGATGGGAAATATGCAATTCGGCCAAGAGGCCTTCCAATTCCTCGGCTATGGCGGCGTTCTTGAGTCCTCTTAACTCCAGCACGGCTTGAATATTCTCGGCCACGCTCAAGCGGCGGAAGATGGATGCTTCCTGGGGCAGGTAGGCCAACCCGAGTCTGGCCCGGCGGTGAATAGGCATGTGGTTGAGCGCCGAATCGTCCAGGCGGATGCTGCCTCCGTCCACCGGAATCAGCCCAACGATCATATAGAAGCAGGTGGTCTTCCCAGCGCCGTTGGGTCCGAGGAGCCCAACCACCTCACCGCTTTGGACTTCCAGGGAGACGTCTTTAACCACGGTGCGGGACTTGTAGCGCTTACTCAGGTGCTCGGCGTGCAACTGGCTCATGGCGCGGGCAGGGGAAAGCGGCAGAACCTTTGCGCCGGAGCGGGGAATTTACTGTTTTGGCGCACCACTTACGGGGTCTGTGTTCTTCTTTTTGGGTTGGATCACGGCCTTCACTCGCTGCCCCGAGTTGGCGGTGGTGGCGCCTTTCGTTCCGATCACCTCGTAGAACTCGGTCACTGAGTTGTAGGATATGTAGTCGCCCTTTACTTCGTCCTCTCCGCGCTTGATGCGGGCATTGGTAAAGAGTTGCACCTTCTCGCCCTTGCCGTCGTATTCCACGCGATCCCCAAATCCCTCGATGAATTCATCAGCCCCTTCGCGTTTTTGGCGGAAAGAGGCGGGTTTGCCCAGGGCAATGCCTAAACTAAAACCCTGTTGGTCTTGCTTGACCGTAATGCGATCGGCCTTCAAGGTCAAAGTGCCCTGGGTCAGGACCACGTTACCTTCGAAAATGCTTTCCTTGCGAAGATCGTCCAGGCTCATTCTATCGGCCTCGATATTCACGGGCTTCTCCCGGTCCGAGCGCTCCGCATGGACGGGCCCGAGCATAAGGCACGGCAGCAATGCTATCGGCACGAGCCTTATCACGACAAACTTCATTGCGGTCCCCGGTTATTCTGAACGACTTACTCTAGGATGGATGAACTGGCCACGCACGCGCGAATGTAGTTGCATGTTTCGCGTGCGGCTGTTGAATTCTAGGCCAACTCCCCGCAAGGTGCCATGCTGGCTCGTTATGGTGACTTCCTGGTCGTTGCGGGCGATTTCTTCATCTGGTATGACGTGGAGCTGGGAGGTTGCAACGGTCACGGGTCCCGTTTGCTCGCCGCCTTCGGCCAGGATGCGTACGTCTCCCGTGAAGTCGACTTCCTTCGCATCCTTGGACACGTAGGCGCGGGCGGACTGTATATGCACCTGTGGCTCGTTCGGTTCGTAGTGTACGAGCTTGGGGTTTTCCAGCTGCGTGCTGTCCTCGTCTGGCCGGTGCACCATGCGATGGGCCACCAGCGCGTAGCGTTGAGATCCGTCCAGGTTGAACTTCGTGGCGGAAAAGTCTTCCACGATAATGTCAGGATTGGAGGGGTCGCGCAGGCTGAAGGCGCTTTCGGATTGCACGGATCTGTCCAGCCAGTACGTGAGTGCGGCCATGGCGGCCAGCAAGACTATGGGAGTCCAAGCGAGAAGCCGGTCGCTACTCATGCGAAATACCGGTCAAGTTCGGGTTGGAGAAGATTTTTCGCATCGAGAATAAGCTCGCAGACCTCTCGTACCGCGCCATGACCACCGCGCTCCCGTGTGACGTAATGAGTGTGGGCACGTACCGCTTGGGAAGCCTCCGGCACGGTGACGGAGAGCCCGCAGGCGCGTAGGGCGGAAATGTCCGGCAGGTCGTCGCCCATGAAGGCCACGGCTGCCATATCGATGGCCATCTTGGCGCGCAACTCGTGAATGACATTGAGTTTGTCCTGTACGCCCTGATAGAAATAATTCAATCCCAGTTCCGCGGCTCGAGCCTGGGCGGCTTCGGAATCGCGGCCCGTTATGACGGCCGTCTTGATGCCTGCATTCATGAGCATCTTAAGGCCCAGCCCGTCGCGGATATGAAACGCCTTTGCCTCCACGCCATTGGACAGAAAATAAAGCCTTCCATCCGTGAGGATGCCGTCCACGTCGACGCACAGTAGCTTGATAGTCCTAGCCCGCTCCAATACTTCCGCAGGCACCTTCATACCACCTTCGCCTGCAATAAATCATGCATGTTCACCGCGCCCGCGAGCACATTGGTTTCATCCACCACCAGCAGTTGGCTGATCTTGTGATCTTCCATCAGCTTTACCGCGTCCACCGCCAATTGCCGCGGGCGAATGGTTCGCGGGCGGGCAGTCATCAGATCGCGGATCGCCGTCGCCATCAAATCAAGCCCCCGTGGCAGCACACGGCGCAGATCCCCGTCGGTGAAAATGCCTAGCACATGATTGCCATCATCGACGACTGCAACCATGCCCATCCCCTTCTTGGATATCTCGACAATCACTTGCGCAAAGGGGGTGTGTGGGGCCACTACCGGAACCGCGTCGCCCGTGCGCATGACGTCGCTCACGTGAGTTAAAAGGCGCCGCCCTAATCTACCGCCAGGATGCGAGCGGGCAAAATCCTCGGCGCTAAATCCGCGCGCCTCCAGAAGCGCGACCGCCAGGGCATCGCCTAGCGCGAGTGCCGCGGTGGTGCTGGCCGTGGGCGCTAGCCCCAACGGGCAAGCTTCCTCCGCCACGGCGGCATCCAGATGCAGATCCGCCTGCCGGGCCAGGGTGGACTTGGTGTTACCGGTCATCGCGATAAGTTGCGTACCCTTGCGTTTGATCAAAGGCACCACGGCTAATAATTCCTCGCTCTCGCCGGAATTAGACAGAGCGATCACCACATCCTGCGCCGAGATCATGCCCAAATCTCCGTGGCTCGCTTCCGCCGGATGCACGAAGAACGCGGGAGTGCCGGTGCTAGCAAAAGTAGATGCGATCTTGCAAGCGATGTGGCCGGATTTTCCGATGCCGCTCACGACGACGCGGCCGCTACAGTGCAAGATGAGATCCACGGCCTCGGCGAACGCCGAGTCCAAGCGAGCCGCCAGAGCGCTGACGGCCTGGGCTTCGATTTCGAGAACTCTGCGCCCGCGCGCGATCGCATCTGGGCGAGCGTCGCGGGTGCTTTTCACGGGCACATTCATGACGATGGAGTATAGCCGAAGGGCCATAGTTCACGGCGCTGGCTTCCACCGGCGCTAAAGTGTTCCCAAGAACACTCTCTCCCGCCCCGATGCACTTACTGGATTCAGTATTGCTGCTGCTCGCTACCGCCGTCGTGGTGGTCGTGGTATTTCGCGCGCTCAAGCTGCCTGCATTAATTGGTTATTTGATCGTTGGCTTGCTGATTGGTCCCCACGCACTCGCTTGGCTACCCGATACAGCGGCCACAAAAAACTTGGCTGAATTCGGTGTCGTATTTCTCATGTTCAGCATCGGTTTGGAATTCAGCTTGCCGAAGCTCTCCACCATGAAGAGCATCGTGTTCGGCTTAGGCGCGGCGCAAGTCCTCGTCACGATACTGGCCGTATTGGGGATCGCCCTTTATCTTGGCCTGAATTGGCGGGAAGGGTTGGCCCTGGGCGGAGTGCTCGCCATGTCTTCCACCGCCATCCTGGCCAAGATGCTGGCGGAGCGGCTGGAGTTGAATACGCACCATGGCCGCCAGATCATAGGCGTGCTGCTGTTTCAAGACTTAGCGGTGGTGCCGCTGTTAGTGATCCTGCCCGCGCTTGCGCGCGGAGCCGAGGAACTCCCAAAACACTTACTCGTGGCCGGGATGAACGCGGCCTTGCTGCTCATCTTCATTTTGGTAGTCGGCCAGCGCCTCATGCGGCCGTGGTTCCACGTCGTTGCCCTGCGCAAGTCGCCAGAGCTTTTTGTACTCAATGTCCTGCTTTGCACGCTTGGGTTAGCCTGGCTCACGGACCGCTTCGGGTTGTCGTTGGCGCTCGGTGCTTTCCTGGCCGGCATGCTCATCTCCGAAACGGAATACCGGTACCAGGTGGAGCAGGACATCAAGCCTTTTCAGGATGTTTTGTTGGGATTGTTTTTCGTCACCGTGGGCATGCGGCTCGACGTACAGGAGATCGCCAAGCACTGGATTGCGGTCCCGTTGGTCATGATCGTATTCGTCGCCGCAAAGGCGGCAATCATGGCCGTTCTCGCGCGCGCCTTTGGCGCCAACGCCGCAACCGCTCTGCGAGTGGGCCTCGCGCTCAGCGCTGGCGGAGAGTTTGGGTTGGTGCTGCTATCGCAAGCCGGTTCCTTGGCGCTCCTTGGACGCGGCACCCTGCAAGTGGTCTTGGCCGCCATTATCTTGTCCATGTTGCTGGCGCCCTTCATCTTGAAGCGCAGCGAACATCTGGTTCGGCGTTTCAGCAAGGCCGAATGGATGAGTCGCGCCATGGCTCTTCATAACATCGCCGCGCAAAGCATGGGAGCGGACAAGCACATCATCATTTGCGGCTACGGGCGAAGCGGGCAGAACCTTGCCCGCCTTCTGGAGCAGGAGAATGTTCCCTTCATCGCCCTGGATGCGGATTCGCAACGCGTGCGCGAAGCCGCATCCGCCGGGGAGCACGTGGTCTACGGCGATGCGGCGCGCCGAGAAGTGCTGGTTGCAGCGGGACTCACGCGCGCGGCGGCCTTGGTGGTGAGTTATGCGGACACGGAGTCCGC
>SHXO01000057.1 GCA_009693245.1 Betaproteobacteria bacterium
CAGACCCGCAGGCAGGCCATGGATGAGGTGATTGACTGGATGACTTTCTACAACCACCGCAGATTGCATTCAACCTTAGGGTGTGTCAGTCCCATGCAGTTTGAACAAAACTGGCACGCGGCACAGTTCAAAAAGGCCGCATAATCGGGCTGCTAAGATGTACGTCAAACAGGGGCAAGTTCACCAAGAGGCTAAGGGTGGGAAGCGCGCGCGATGTTTAGGGCCTGAAGATCGGCCGCGGTGTCCACATCCTGCAGGACGCCTGGGTCCGAGACCTCGATCCGCAGAACATCTTCCGCGCTCGCCTGAATGAGTGACCGGGCACCGGCATCACCTGTAAGCTGCCGCAACCGAGATTGGAGGTGGCGCGGAAATCCCACCGGATGCCCGCGCCTACCCTCATATTCCGGTAAGACGATTCTTTGCTGGCTACCCAACTCTCTTGCGATGATCTCTATGGTGCGAGGGTGAATGGCAGGCATATCGCCCAGGGCGACCACCCACCCTTGCGCGTCTTGGGTACTTGCAACGGCACTGGCCAAGCTGTGTCCCATGCCCAGCCGCGCATCCTTGCTTGAGATGACTTGAACGTCTTCGGCGCGTAGCACTTCGGCGAGTTCCTCGTCACCTTCGCGCACAACCGCGACGACCCGCTTCATTGCGGACTTTAGGTTACGCAGTGACCTCACCCCCACCGGAACGCCGTCTGGAAGCGGCTGCAACAACTTACGTCCGCCAAACCGTGTGCCCGCACCGGCGGCGAGTAGAATCCCCACGATTACGCCAACCGATGCTGGCGGGACACCATGGCTAAAGGGCTGGTCGCGGATTGTTATGGCCTACGGCCCGGCGCGGCGGGAACTGCCTCGGAAGATAAAGGCGGCGACGGTTCCCGCGACTAGGATCAGGGGCACCATTAACACAATGCCCACCGAGGCGAGAATCACGCCCCCCACGGCGGCGGAGAGGATAAAACCTAGTATGGGAACCACGATGAATAGCATGACCGCCAACACCCCAAGCACCACGATCAGGCCGAAGGCGGACACAAGTAAACGCGGGAACTGGTTGCCGATGTCGCGAGATTGAAGCGTGGTCAGTCGAAGCTGGTGCATGGAATACCTTTCGGGGGCCTGGACGCTGCGTGAAAACGCAGGGGACCTCATGCAGGCACAATGCCATGGAGGCCACCATCCCGGCATCCTAAAGCCTCACGGGGGGACTTGCAATGCCTGGGTTGCGTGCTTCGGGGGCATTGCGCGGCGGCTTAAAGTTTTTGGGCGATCTTCGTGCTTAATGCGGCTGGCGGATTCGTCGCGAAGAAACGCTTGATGCCCTCCATGATCGCCGCCGCCATTTGGATTTGATAGCTCTGCGTGCGTAACCGGCGCTCCTCGCGCGGATTGGTGATGAAGGCGGTTTCCACCAGGATGGAAGGGATATCGGGCGCCTTGAGGACGGCAAAGCCCGCTTGCTCGACGTGTTGTTTGTGAAGGGTGTTTACTCCACCTAGCTCGTGCAACACGGCACGCGCGAGTTTCAGGCTGTCGTTCAGGGTGGCGGTCTGGGATAGATCGAAAAGGACTTGCTTCACGCGCGCGTCGGCCACGTCCAAATCGATCCCGCCGATGAGATCGGCCTGATTCTCCCGCTTCGCAAGCCATCGTGCGGCGGCCGAAGTGGCTCCCTTCTCCGACAATGCAAACACCGAGGAGCCACGTGCATGGGGCTTCACAAAAGCGTCCGCGTGAACCGACACGAATAGGTCGGCGCGCAGGCGGCGCGCGCGGTGCACCCGTTCCCCAAGCGCGATGAAATAGTCATCGTCCCGGATGAGCACCGCACGCATATTTGGCTGCTCGTCGATTTTGGTTTTCAATTGGCGGGCAATGGCGAGCGTGACATCTTTTTCGTAGGTGCCTAATTGGCCCTTGGCACCTGGATCTTCGCCCCCATGGCCCGCATCGATGGCAATGGTGACGAGGCGCGGGAGTTTTATATCCTTCTTGCGTTTTCCCCGCGGTGGATTGGGGGCAGGGTCCTCGCGGGAAGGAGCCACTTCCGGTGCGGTGGGAGAAGGCGGGCGGTCCAACTCACCGAGGAGCGCGGCCAGAGGGTCGGCAGGCTGCGCGGGGCGAAGGTCAATGACCAAGCGGTAACGATAATCGCCCGCGGGTTCGATAACGAATGCCTTGGCGTTCACCTCTTGCTTCAAGTCGAATACGATGCGCGTGACGTGAGGTTTATACCGACCCAAGCGGACTTGGGAGATGTATGGGTCTTGCGTTCCCACCATGGAGGAGAGGCTGGACAAAACCTGGCTCAACGCGACATCGCTCAGATCGGCGACCACCCGGGGTGGCTCGGCCACGGTGCCTAACTCGAAGGTAATGGCGCGATCCAGTTCAATGGTGACCCGGGTGTATTCGCGCGCGGGCCACACCCGGGTTGCAATGACCTCGGCGGCGCTTGCGAATACGGGGACAAGGCATAGCACGAGCAGCACCCACAGGACGAACAAGCCTCGTACCGCGCCTGGGGAGACATGCCGCCGCGAAGCTCCGCGTCTTAGCGTTTCAAAGTGGCGGCGATGGATGGCTGCTGAAGGAGGGACAGCCCAGCCGCTGTCGGTGTGTTCATGGTAACGAGCCGCCCGCTGGGTGCATGTTCGAGGTGCATCAGTAGATCCGGTGGGGGCAAGCTGGGCCCAGCATTTTCGGGCCATTCCACCAAACAGATACTGTCCGAGCCGAATATTTCGCGAAATCCTGCGTCGTCCCATTCTTCCCAATGACTCAGTCTATAGAAATCAAAGTGATGCAAGTGTAATCTAGAAAGCTCGTAAAGTTCAACCAGGGTGTACGTGGGACTCTTGACCGGGCCCTCGTGACCCAGCGCCCGCAAGAGGCCCCGTACCAAGGTGGTCTTACCCGCGCCGAGATCCCCGCGGAGGTAGATCTTGGTTCCCCGGCCCAATGCGGGGGCGAGATTGGCTCCCAGGCGCAAAGTATCCGCTTCCGTGTGCAACATTATCTGGGTTATCACCCTAGCGCTTGGGACGATCTACAACGATGACGCGCGGACGCCAATAGAAGGGATGATGCCACGAGAGGCTCCGACTGTAGGCGGACTTCGTATCGCAAACGGCTGGCGTAGGCATTTAAAAGGTAGTCGAGCACTTCGTCTGGCACACCTTGGTCCTTGAGCTTCGCGAACTGGGATCCGGTGAAATCCAGTTGAATGCGGTGCTGCTCCAGGCTCGCGATGATGGCACTGGGGGAGGCGCCACCTTGGCTCATCTTTACAACGTCGCCAAGAGTCATGAGTGGAAGCGGAGCCAAGGATTGGCATCCGCTTCCTGCCACCAAGGAAACCAGCAAGAGCAGCCGCGCGGCCGCCCGTCCTTGGGCATTCGCGAATACGCCGCGAGGCGCGCCTCCAGCGGCAAATGGAAAGCCAAGCCCCTTAGGCGGGCACGTCTGGGACAAGCTGTTGTTCGAGGAGGGTGATTTGGTCTTTGAGAAGCAGTTTTCGGCGTTTTAAGCGGCGCAACTGAAGATCATCTTGTACGGGGTTATTGGCGAGCCGGTCTATGACCTCGTCCAAGTCCCGGTGTTCTATCCTGAGTGTGGCGATCTGGTCTTTCACTACCATCATTTCTGCCTCCGTGAGCTCTGTCATAAGATAACTCCTCCCGAGGCGGGGCAAGACAACCCCGTCGGAAATATGTTACTCCTAGCATGGTGGAGGACGGCAAGAACTTTTTCGCGGGGGTTGGCAATCCCTTGTCGCGAAAGGGCGGAAGATGAGGCTGGTTTAGACGATGCCTTTGTAGCGCCGGTAATAACTCATGACCTTAGGCACATAGAGCATGGTTTCGCGGTAGGGCGGAACCCTTCTCCCATGCTTCATGACCTTGCCCTCGCCGGCATTGTAGGCGGCTACCGCGAGTTGCATGTCATTGCCGAACATGAGGAGCAAATCCTTGAGATAGGCGGCGCCGCCCACGATGTTCTGGGCTGGGTCGAAGGAGTTGCGCACGCCGTAGCGTTTGGCGGTTTCGGGCATGAGTTGCATGAGGCCCCGCGCGCCTTTGGAAGAGCGCGCAAAGGGGTTGTAGGCCGATTCGGCGGAGATCACCGCGTGCAGCAACTCCGGTTCGAGGGAGAAGGTTTTTGCCGCCGCGAGAATGTGTTCGTGATACAGGATGCGTAGCCTTTCCGGGATTCGCTTGTAGCGCACCGATTCCAAGGTAGCCCGAAGCGCCGAGGGTTCCTTCTTGGTGGCAATATAGATTTTGTACCGGCTATCCGGAGGGGTATCCGTCAGGTGCATCACCCCGTTCTCGTCGTAATAGCGGTAAATGTCCGCGCGGGCTCCGGACGCGGCCATCCATACCGCGATGAGTCCTATCGCAAAGGCGCAACTTTTTCTCATGACCGTAGACATCGGCAAAAAGTCCTTCCTCTTTACGGGGAACGTACGAACAATCAAGCGCCTGTTATTAAGTGTGAATTTGCGCGACTCTCAAATCCCTGTCCCAAGGTAGCAATTGGCGATCCCATCCTGGGTGCTAACATCGGCGGGCGCGGGGAAATACCGCCTAGCGCTTCGGTTCAATTTACCGCCGGTCAAATCACACCCCAAAAAAAGGAGAAGCATGAAACCCCTTCGCTGGATCTCAATGGTGCTCGCCGCCCAGTTCTCGCACACCGCCCTGGCGCAAAGCTGGTCACCCCCTTCGCCTGAGCAACGCTGCCCCTCAAAGTGGGGCGCCAGCGACGAGCGCGGTGCCGCCAATCACATGAATCCCGCCGCCGTCTTGCGGGCAAGCAAGTTAATCAAGACGGGCGAGGTGATCGAGCTGGGCCGTGTGCTGTCTTCAGACATGCCCTTGTTCGGAACGCGGCGTTTTGAAATCCATACCAAGCGCACGGGCCCCTTGATGGGAAGCAATAAACGCATGGGCAACGAAGAAATGGTGGTGACCGAACTGGGCCAAGTGGGCACGCAACTCGACATGTTCTCCCACCAAGGTATCGACGGGATGCTTTATAACTGCGTCAAGTCCGACGACGTGGCCACCCGCAATGGCTTTACCAAGCTGGGCGTGGAGAAAATCGGCATGCTCTATACGCGCGGGGTCTTGATTGACGTGGCGGCGGCCAAGGGCACCGAAGCGCTGGAGGCGGGCTATGAGATCACCGTGGCGGATCTGCAGGCCGCTCTGTCGCGCGCAGGCCTCAAGCTCGAAGCCGGTGATGCGGTCCTCATCCATTCAGGCTGGAGCAAGTATTGGGGAGCCGATAACGCCAAATACAACGGCAACCCTCCGGGTATCGGTGCGCCCGCCGCGGAATGGCTCGCAAAACAAGATGTGATGTTGTTTGGAGCCGATACTTACGGCGTGGAGGTGGCACCGAATCCCGACAAGAACATCAGCCTGCCAGTGCACCAGATCGCGTTGGTGATCAACGGCATTTTCTTGCTGGAAAACATGAAGCTCGACGAACTGGCGGCGAAGAAAGTCTACGAGTTCGCGTTCGTGGTGCAGCCTCTGAAGATGAAGGGCGGCACTGGATCTACGGTGGCGCCGGTGGCTATTCGGTAGTTCGGATCAGATTCTGGGTTTGGTGATCGCCTGCGTCACCGTGGCGGAGGCGATCAGCCCCATGCCATCCTCCACGCCGTGCGCTTCGCAACGTACAAAAGCCACGGTGGCGCCCCGCCGGATGACCTCGGCGCGCAGCCCGATGCTCGATCAGAGTGGTGCCGCGCGAATAATACTGGCATGCAAATCGATGGTGCTGGCTTGCTCACCGTCCTCCAGCATGGGCAATACCGCGAAGTAGGCCGATGTGTCCATGTACCCGTATAGCAGGCCAGGGTGGAGCATTCCGGAGGGCGTGATGGCGTTTTCTTGCACGGTGAAACGGCACCATGCCCTTCCTGGTTCCTGAAACACCAATTCGAGACCCGCGAAGCGGTGGAATGGGTGGTTGAGTAACCAGTCGGTTTGGCGCTGAAACCGGTCTACGGAACTCGTGGTGGCCATGTTCAACCCGCTATGGTGACGCCGCCGTCGGCGACGATGGTTTGCCCGGTGATAAAGGCTCCTGCCTTGGACGCTAGAAACACGGCAATGGCACCGATGTCCTCGGGTTCGCCAATGCGCCCTAGGGGAGTCGTCTCCAATACTTTTTCCAAGTAGGCGGGATTGTCCCACAGCGCCTTGGCGAAATCCGTTTTCACCAATCCCGGTGCAATGCAGTTGACGCGAACGTTGTGCTTTCCCCATTCCACCGCCAGATTGCGCGCGAGCTGCATGTCCGCGGCCTTGGAGACGCAGTACGCCCCAAGTACCGGGCTGCCTTTGAGCCCGCCGATGGAGGACACGATGATGAGCGCTCCGTCGCGCCGCTCCGCCATCTCCGGGAGCACCATGTTGGCGAGCCAGAGGTTGCTCACGATATTGTTCTGGAGAATCTTGTTGAAGGCATCGTCGGGGAGCGCCGCCATGGGCCCGTAATATGGATTGGACGCGGCGTTGCACACCATGATGTCAATTTGTCCCCAGTGTTTGCGTGTTTCTCGCACCAAGGTTTCCAACTGTGCCCGGTCGCCGATGTTGGCCGCGATCGAGAGGGCTTGTCCGCCTTTTGCACGGATGGCGGCTACCACCTCTTCACAGGCAGCGGCCTTGCGGCTAGATACGACGACTTTGGCCCCCGCATCCGCGAGATGTTCCGCGATGGACCGCCCAATGCCCCGGCTCGAACCGGTAACAATGGCGACCTTGCCGTCCAGCCGGAATGCGCGCATGTCTAACCCAAAGCGCGTTTGAGTATGGTGATGCCTTCGTCGATCTCGCCACGCGTGAGATTGAGGGCGGGCATGAAGCGCAATGTCGCGGGCCTTGGAGAGTTGATCAGGAGCCCCAGATCGCGCGCCCTCGACACCACGTCCGAACCGATGTCGCGGCCTAGTTCCAGAGCCAGAAGCAATCCGCGTCCTCGCACACTTCCCAGGCCGAGCGCCGCGGAGAGTTGTTTCAATTGCTCGGTGAAGTAATTGCCGAGGGCGGTGGTTTCCTTCAAAAACTGCGCCTTGCCCACCTCGTTCAGGACTGCCGAGCCTACTGCCGCCATCAAGGGATTTCCGCAATAAGTGCCACCCTGGTCACCGTGTTCGAAGCACGCAGCCTGCTCTGTCGCCAGCAGCGCCGCCAGCGGGACGCCGCCGCCGATGCCCTTGCCCAGTGTCATGATGTCCGGTTCGATACCGCTATGCTCATAAGCGTAGAGTTTTCCCGTGCGCCCGAAACCCGTTTGAATTTCATCGGCGATGAGCAGCAAACCGCGCTCTTGGGTGAGCGTGCGCAACTCCCGCATGAAGTCGTCGGTCGCGGGGAGCACGCCGGCCTCGCCTTGAACCGGCTCCAGCATGACGGCCACCGTCTTGTCCGTGATCAGGGATTTGACCGAGCTGATATCGTTCAGAATGGCCTTGGGAAACCCTGGCACCTTCGGCTCAAACAGTACTTCGAAGGCTTTCTTCCCCGATGCCGACATGGTGGCCAAGGTACGCCCGTGAAAGGAGCCCTCGAGGGTGATGATCTCGTAGGCACCCTTGCGAAATTTGGCGCCGAATTTTCGCGCGAGCTTGATGGCACCTTCATTGGCTTCGGCGCCACTGCTGGCGAAGAACACGCGGTCGAAACAACTCGATTCCGTGAGCGCGGTGGCCAAGCGCGCGGCGGCATCGTTGTAGTAGGCCGGGCTCGGGTTAATGAGCGTCGCGGCCTGCTGGCTGATCGCATCGGTAATCACCTTGGGTGAATGACCGAGACAATTGACCGCCCAGCCTTGCACGTAATCCAGATAGCGGCGTCCCTCGTGGTCCCACAGATAGGACCCGGCCCCGCGCACGAACACCTGGGGCGGCCGGGCGGTGATTTCCATGAGGGATTGCAATTCGCACTCGTTCATCGTTGGCTCCAAGGCGTGGGCGGATTCGTTCCGGCCGATTCTAGTCCGCCCCGTACCGGTGAGGAAAGGCTAATACTTGATGGAGCACCCGTACGCAGGCGCTGCCGCCACGCCGATGGGGCGCCCGGCCAGGCTGTCCTCCAAGGCGAAAGCCACGAAGTTCTTGGCGGTTTTAACGTCGTCCTGCCGGAAGGAAGCCTTGTCGTCGATAGCGCCGGCGTAAATCACCTTTCCGCTTGGCTCGATGACCCACATATGCGTGGTGGCGGTGGCGCCGAACATCTTGCCTACCTTTCCATCGCCATCGAGCATGAGCGCGGCGGAGTACAGCTTCCAGCTTTTCGCGATCTCGCGGGAGCGGGCCGGATCGCGGTAATTGCTGGAATTCGGATTGGTGGAGTTGATAGTGAGCCACACCACGCCTTGGCCACCAAATTTCTTCTGCAGCGATTGCATGTTGCCGCTTTCGTAGTGCTTCTGCACAAAGGGGCACTCGGAGTTGAACCATTCCAGTACCACGTACTTGCCATTATAAGCGGAGAGTTTTTGCGGCTTGCCGTTGATGTCCGTGAGGGCGAAATCGGGAGCCATTTGCCCGGGGGAAACATTGGCGTTCGCCAATCCGCAGGCGGCTAGAAGAAAGATCAGGAAAAGGCAAGAGCGTTTCATCGGTTACTCATTGGTGGGGGTGAGCTTATTCACTTTGCGTACTTTAACCGGCAATTGCGAGAGAGCGTCCAGAACAATGCCTTGGGTAAGAATCTCGGGCAAGAGTTTTGGTTCGCCCTGGCCGGGAGTGTATAGCGCGTAGACCGGTACGCCGTTGCGCCCGAGTTTTTCTAGCGCGAGGGTGATCGCGGGGTCTTTTTTGGTCCAATCGGCTCGTAGGTGCAGGACTTCGAATTGCGCGAAGCCACGCGCGACCGCTTCCCGGTGTAGGACGAATTGCTTGTTTACCTGGCAGCTCACGCACCACGCGGCGGTGAAATCGACGAAAACTGGTTGCCCCGCGGAAAGCGCGGAATGCACCGCGATCTCGGACCACGGCAGCCACTCATTGCCTGGGGCGCGCGCGGGGTCCGTGCTCCATGGCCACGCGATGGCCCCCGCCAGGAAGAGCAAGGCTGTACCTATCATGGTTCGAAGCCACCCTCTTATGCCTGGCCGCCCTTGTATCCACATTGCGCAAGCAAGCACCACGAGGGCGAGCAAGAGCTTCGCCGCGCCGTCCATGCCTATTTGCCGCCCCAGCACCCACACTAACCACACCACGGTGGCGTAGAGCGGGAAGGCGAGAAACTGTTTGAGCGTTTCCATCCAGGGCCCCGGTCGCGGCAGCCTTTTCAAAATGCCTGGAAAGAAACACAGTAGCCCGTAGGGCAACGCCATTCCGAGGGCAATGGCGGCAAAAACCGCAAGGGCCCGCGGCGCCGGTTGCGTGATCGCATACCCGAGAGCCGCGCCCATGAAAGGTGCCGTGCATGGCGTGGCCACCAAGGTGGCGATCAAACCGGAAGCCACGGCGTCCAGCCGCTCATTGCGCAAGCGCAGGCCGCCCGCGAGCGATTGCGCACGCCCCCCAAGGTGGAAGACTCCGCTCAAGTTCAAGCCCAGAACGAAAAATAACAGCGCCAATGCCGTCACCACGGCGGGCGATTGCAGTTGAAAGCCCCAGCCCAAGGCCGCGCCCTGGGCCCTGAGAGCTAGCAATACAGCGGCGATAGCCAAGAAAGAGACCAGCACGCCTCCCGTGAAAAGTACGGCATGTTCCTTGAGCTTCCAGGACTGGCCGTGAGCGCGTGCCATCACGCCGAGAATCTTGATGGCTAGAACGGGAAACACGCAAGGCATGAGGTTGAGTATCAAACCTCCGGCGAAGGCGAGTGCCGCGGCCGCCACGAAGGTCATGTCCGTGCTTGATGCGGGTGCTGCCGTGGATGCGCTAACGGGAATATCGATCGACGCACTTCGCGCCGTGCCGAAATGAGGCTCCGCGACGAGCAAGCCTGTGAGACTCGCCAGCACCACGTCCGTGCCTTTCAAGACCAGCTTGTAGCTTGTCCCCGCTCGTTCGAACACCTGCTCGAAGGAATCCTCGATGTCCCCTTCCCGGTCTGGAATGAATGAGAGTTTCGTTAAACCCACGCCGGTAC
Organism: Betaproteobacteria bacterium; assembly: GCA_009693245.1. Classification (NCBI taxonomy): domain Bacteria; kingdom Pseudomonadati; phylum Pseudomonadota; class Betaproteobacteria; species Betaproteobacteria bacterium. Next base: position 10,142 of record SHXO01000057.1, read on the forward strand.
CGTCCGCGGGACTCAAGGTGACGGATACTTCCGTCCCCCGCTGGATGGCTTGGGCTAACCATCCGGACAAGGGCTGGGGCAAGTTTCGCCGAGTATCGTTGAACAGGGAGACCACCTTGTCGCGGGGGGTGGGGCGCGAGCCCGCGGACAAGGCGAGCGTGAGCTTGGCGCTGGCGGGAATGCAGATCTCCTTGCACACCAGCCAGTCCGCCTGCGCGTTCAAGGTCGCGGTGCCGCCCGCGAGGGACCGCGGCAGCGTCAACGTGCTCATGAGCAATACCGTGTCGTCGTAGCCATAGCTGGTGACGGGGCCCGAATCTATGCGATGCGGTGCCGGCCATTGCAATGGACCCGCCGTGAAACCCTCCGGCAACGACCACGACAGGCTTGTCGGCATACCGGAATCTCCGGGGTTTTTCCAGTACACATGCCAACCCGGATCAAGCTTTAGATGCAACCCGGCCGTGACCTCCTGCCCCGCGGGGGTTTCGCGATGGTCCGCGAGTAGACGGGCGCTGGAGTGCGGCTGTGACACCCATTCGCCCACGTTGGCGTTTGCCCCCAACGCCCACGTCATCATTGCGAGATAAGTTAGAAGTCGCACTTCGGTTCCAAGGCGGGGTGAATGATAAGGGAACGCTCTCCAATAATGCGCGCACCACACTAGATGAGACTAAGCAGCACATTGGCCTCGAAGTGTAACGGATGCGCTTCCCGCTGCTGCTTAGGGATCCGGGTAAGGGATCAGATTGGTTTGAACAAGATTGGATAGGACCGTATAGCGGCGCCCGAATACATCCACCCGGGAGGTGATCCAGTTCACCCTGAATGTGGCGGCTGCCACGCGCTCGGGAGAAGGCCCATACCGGGGGCAATGACCCGAGTCATTCATTCGGCAATCCACGGTCTGTCCAAGTAACCAATGATTCTGTGTGGGGACCGTCGAAAGGACCACGCCGAAGGGTAGTCCGGCAAAAAAGGCGTTGTACGCCATTTCCACGACGGGGTGGGGCCAAGCGTGAATGCAATCCGCCTTTAACTCCATGGGGGCGCCCTTTGAGCGCAACGCCAGCCCCGTTGCGCCGGCTAACCCGGCTAGTTGAAGAAAGCGCCGGCGTGAGATCTTGTTCAACGAACCTCAGCGCGCTTTTAGGCGCCCGCGCAGAAGCACATAGAAAACCGGTGTCAGGAACAAACCGAAGAAAGTGACGCCTAGCATGCCGGAGAATACGGCAACCCCCATGGCGCGGCGCATCTCGGCGCCAGCCCCCGTGGTGACCACCAAGGGGAATACGCCCATGATGAAAGCAAAGGACGTCATCAGAATGGGACGCAGCCGAATGCGAGCGGCTTCGCGCGCGGCCGCTTGGGAGGCGGCCGTGACTTGGCATCCCGAGGAAGGCGAAGCCGACGCGGACGCGGACGTTCAAATCGGGCGCATCAAGGCCGTGGTGAACACGGCGCAAGACGCCGTGAAAGCCCGGGCAGGAGAGGCGGACGTGACCACCATGGGAACCAAGGTCCTGACCTTCAACGTGAAGGTGAGGTCGGAAGTCGCCGCATTCCGCAAGGCCTTGCAAGAAGTGCCCATGAAACTCATGCTGGGCCGGGACGATAACAACCGCTTCGTGCTGACGATCGATCTATTTCACGAATAACCTCAGTCACGAATAACCTCGGCCAAGAATAAATTCAGGGCGTCACTTTGATTTGCTTTACCAGATCCAAGGAGTAGGCCTTCTTGTAATCCACGCTGGGCTTCACCAGTCCCGCGTTCACCATGAAATCGAACGTCTGCTTCCAGCGCGCATCGCTCATGGTGAGTATTCCCAGCTTTTTCGCGTCGCCTCCCGCCACTAAACCATAGTCCTTGATACGCGCCACGCCGAAAGCGAGCAGCGCGTCCTCCATTTCAGGATTGGCCTTCTTGATGAGCCGGTTACCCGGCGCGGGATTCGAGAGGTAACTCTTGTAGCCCTCCGCCGTGGCTTGTAGGAACTGCTTGATGGCCGCGGGCTTGTCCTTCAGGGTTTTCTCCAACACCACGATGGTCTGGGCATAGGGCGGATAGCCTTCGTCAGCCAGCAAGAACACGACGGGTTTCACCCCGGCCTTTTCGATGGAGTAAGGCTCCGAGGTGGCATAGCCTTGCTGCACGACATTCTTGTCCACGAGGAAAGGTTGTACGCTGAAGGCGTAGGGACGTTTTTGCTCGTCCGTGTAGCCGTACTTGCTCTTGGCCCAGGGCCAGAAAGTGGTTTCGCTCGCTTGTCCGATCAGAAGCGTGCGGCTTTTCAGATCGCGCAATGAATTGGCCGGCGGGTGCGCGATCAGCACGACGGGGTCCTTCTGAAAGGTGGCGCCCACGGTGACGAGTGGCAGCCCTTGTTCGATCGCCTTGATGACTTGTAGATCGTAGCCCATCGCCGCGTCCACTTGGCCCGCGAGCAACAATTGCAGGACGTTGATCTGCGGCCCGCCCATGCGCACCTCGACCTCCAAGCCGTGGCGCTTGTAGGTGCCCTCGGCAACGGCCTGGTAAAAGCCGCCGTGTTCGGCCTGGGCCAGCCAGTTCGTGAGGAAGACGAATTTCGCGGATTCTCCGTGCGCAAATCCTGTTATTCCCGCGCACACCAGCGCACCTATGCGTACGAGCCAACGAATCATGCCGAGTGGTTTCATAAGCGTTCCTTTCCCTGTAGGTTTTTATCGTTCAATCTCGCTCTCGTGCCAGTGCGCCAGCGCCCATCTGGACAACGCCGACACCGCGAGAAAAAGTACAACACCGGCCAGCGTGATGAGCGCTAGCGCGGCGAACAGTCTCGGAATATTGAGTTGCAGACCGGAAATCAAAATTTGGTAGGCCAAACCCGAGGAGGTACCTCCAGTGCCAGCGACGAATTCGGCGACCACGGCTCCGATCAACGCGAGCCCGCTCGATACTCTAAGGCCTGCGAAGAAATAAGGCAAAGCGCTGGGAACGCGCAAGCGTACCAGCGTTTGCCAGCGGCTCGCGCCATAAAGCTGAAACAGGTCGAGCAGACCCGTGTCCACGCTGCGCAATCCCAGGGTGGTGTTGGAAAGGATGGGGAACAAGGCCACGAGGGTGGCGCACACCACCAGGGCGAGAAACGGATCTTTCACCCAGATGATGATGAGCGGCGCCACGGCCACGATGGGCGTGACTTGCAGCAGCACCGCGTAAGGAAAAAAGCTCGCTTCGATCCAGCGGCTTTGGACAAACAAGAAGGCGCAAGTGACGCCAAGCAGTACCGCGCACAGGAGCGCCACCGCCGCGATTTGCAAAGTGATCCAGAGGGAGCGGGCCAGCAGGCCCCAATCCGCGATCAAGGTCTTCCACACCACCCATGGCGATGGCACGAGGTAGACGGGGATGTCCATGATGACAACCCACGCGTGCCAGGCGGCGAGCACGCAAAGTCCCACGGCGATGGGCGCCAGATAGCGTGTCTTCAACCCATCTCCGTCGCGGGCGCCTTGGCGAGAAGCGCGCTCAAGCGCCGGGCATGTTGGGCGAATTGTTGGGTGACGCGAAAATCCTCGTTTCGCACAACCGAGCTTTCTATGTGCTCTTCCCCGGTAATGCGGCCAGGGCGCGCGGACACCACCACCACCCGGTTGGACAAGAACACCGCCTCGTAAATGCTGTGCGTGACGAAGAGGACCGTGAGGTTTTGGCGCCGCCACAGATTGCGCAGATCCATGTCTAGCCGGTGGCGGGTGATTTCATCGAGCGCCGCGAAGGGTTCGTCCATGAGCAGCAGAGCAGGCTCGGTGACCAGCGCCCGGGCGATGGACACGCGCATTTGCATTCCTCCGGACAGTTCGCGCGGGTAGGCGTGGCGGAAATCGAGCAATCCCACTTGGCCGAGAGCGTGCCCGGCACGGTCCTCCGTGTCCCCAAGGCCCGCCAGCTCCAAGGGAAGCCGGACATTGCGCTCCACGTTTGCCCAGGGCATCAAGGTGGCGCTTTGAAACACAAACGCGACGCGATGACGGCCCAAGGATTCGTTCAGGAGAATCTGCCCGCCAGAGGGTTGGGTGAGCTTCGCGATAATCCGCAAAAGCGTGCTCTTGCCGCAGCCCGATGGGCCTAGGAGTGTCGTGAACTCCCCGCTTTCTATCGCGAGATCAACGCCCGCCAAAGCGTGCACGCCATTGGGAAAACGTTTTTCGACCTGGCGCAGTTCTATGTAAGCCGGCATCTGGGTTAATTCAGCAGCGGGACCACTTCCTCGCTAAACCGGCGCGGTGTCTTGGCCCCCACAATGCGGACACGTAGTACGCCGCCGCGGTCCATGACGAAAGCGGTCGGCGTGGGGTAGCGCCTACCGAAGCCGTTGGACTCCAGTTCATGCACCATGGTGGCACGCAGATTATAGATGCCGGTCATGCGTTCCACCCGGTGGCAGTCCTCTGGGCTATCCACTCCCAACACGATCACTTCGAGTCCCTTCGCGAGGTATTGCTCTTGGAAAGTCTCAAGGTTGCCGATTTCGTAAGCGCAAAACTTACAGTAGCTGGAGTAGTAGTTCACCAGGACCACATTGCCGCGCATGGCGGCGAGATCGAAGGGCTCACCATTGAAGAACCGGCCGTTGAGCGCGGGCGCGGGCTGGTCCAACTCCGGCACGGCCCGCGCTGGAGTTGCGACCAGTAGCCCTGGTACCGCGAGGAGGAACTCCCGGCGTTGCACGATGCTATACGTCCCTATGCTTCCTATGCGTGCCTATGCGTCCGCGCTGGCGATCCACGTAACCCCAGGCAAGCACACGCGGCCCTTCACGGTGGAGGCGGCCGCGGCGGCACGAGCCACTTCGGCGGCGAGCTTGGCTTGCTCGTTCGCGGGAACTTTCGCGAGAAGTGTCGTCAGAGGGCCAGCGATATCGCGCAACATGGTGAAGTACTCCTCGCCCGTTGCCGCGTCCGCCCCCTGCACGGAGAAGGCTTCGATCTGAATATTGCGCAACCCCGCGTTGTGCATCACCGAGCGAATGCGTTCCGGGTCCGCGAAGGCGAAAATTCCGGTGGCGCCCGGTGCCGGTTGCGGCACGTCCACATAGTTCTTGATGATGGATAGGGGAATGGCGGCCCAAGGATTCTTCTCTGGCGCGGCCCAGCAGGTGAGCACGATCTTGCCATCGTCTTGAAGGGCGGAGCGGGCAGCGCTCAGGCAACGTTCCGGTTCGGGCATGAACATCAAGCCCCAGCGCATGGTGCACGCGTTGAAAATGTTGCCGGGTACTTGCAGGGTTTCGCCATCGGCCACCTGAAAATCGACGTTGGAGAGCCCAAGCTCCTTCACGCGTGCTTGGGCGTAGTTCACCATCTCTTCGGAAAAGTCCACGCCCCACACCCGGCCCAGGCGCCCCACCTTATACGATGCCGAGATTCCAGGTTCACCCGCGCCACAGGCGATATCGAGCAAGCGTTGCCCAGAGCGAAGATTGGCCAATTCGAACATGCGTTCGCTCACGGGATTAAACAGCTTGGCAAGCGCGGGCGCATGCTTGGCCCAACCGGGCGCGACTGTGTTCCAGCTGGCCAATTCGCGAGCTTTGATGGCGTTAGTGTCCATGTCTTATTCCTAATTTACGTTGGAGGATGATAGGGAACCGCGTGCGATCAGTGCTTGAAACGCGCGGTAGGTCGATGCGATGCCCTCCGGCAGCGGCACGCTGCCGTAGTTTCCCAGATGCTTACGTACTGGTTCGTCCGAGAGACTCATGGGGAAGGGCAGTGCCTCACCCGATACACTGATATTCGCTTGCGGTGCGATGGCTCTCACTATCGCCATGGAATCTTCCACCGTGGTGGCCACGCCGTTGATATCGAAGACTGGCGCCCCCGTGAGATCCTTCGACACGGCCCGAATAAACGCGCTGGCCACCTCTCCCGCGTGCAGCCAGGATACCGGCCCGCGAAACGGCACTGTGTAAGGTCTATTGGCAGCGGCGGCCAGCACGGCCACCGTGGTCTTGGAGGTGAGCCCTTGATCGCGCCCGACGCCATATACCACGCCCGGCCTCAGCCCCACGCTCCCCACGCCCCAATCTTGCGCGTAGACGATGGCGGTCTGTTCGTTGCAATGCTTGTATGCGCCGTAGAGAGTGGGGAGCGTGCCGTGCCCTTCCATGGCGCCGTGGGCCGCGATGGAACTGGCGTAGGCGATGCGCTTGATGCCGAGTTTGCGCGCGGTTTCGAACACATTGACGGTGCCCACCACGTTGACTATCGCCCCGGCGATAGGGTCTGCCTTGCAAAACGGTACTTGCAGCGCCGCCAGATGCACGATGGCGCAAGGGCGCACCTTTTCCACCGTGGCAAGAACGGCCCCGTAGTCGCCTATATCCCCCGTGTGCCACGGAATGCCCTTCAACTCCTGCTCCGAGAGCAGCAACGCGGGGCGGCGCGTATCCACGCTTAGATCCATGGCGGCCACCGGCACGTGGGCGCGGGTGAGGATGGTGAGGGCCCAACTGCCGATGCATCCGCCAGCCCCGGTGACCAGCACGGGACCGGAAAAATCTTCTTTTCGAACGGGGAAGTACTTGAGTAAATCCATCGCTTAACGCTCCATGGGAAGGTTCGGGTCTTGCGCCCACTCGCCCAGGGAGGCGTCGTAGACCTGTACATTTTCCTTGCCGAACATGGCGAGAACAAGCGCCACGCTGGTCGCGGCGATGCCGCCGCCGCAATAGGTCATCACCCGCGGGCTTGCCAGGGCAGGGGAGAACATCGCGCGTAATTCCCCGGCGCTTTTATAGCAATTGTCCGCGCCTACGTGATTCACCGTCGCGATGTTAATGCTGCCGCTGATGTGTCCCAGACGGCCATAATTCGTGCCGCCGGTGCCGTGGTGTTGCTCGGGACGAAGGGCGTTGACGGTGCAGATGCCGGTGTCGCCCACGGCTTCCAGCATTTCTTGCTTACCCACCACATGTCCGGGCTGGTAGGCAGCCATGAACCGGGCCGCGGGGCACGGCTTCGCTGGGCCGTTTTCCACCGAACGGCCTTCGCGCTGCCACTTCTGGAATCCTCCGTTTAGTACCGCGGCGCGATCATGGCCAAATACCCGTAGCATCCACCACAGCCGTGTGGCCCACCAGTGGTTGGCGGTGGAGTAAGTCACCACTAATGAATCGTTGCTTATGCCTAGGCGCCCCATGGCCTCGCCGAACTGGGCGGCGTTGGGCAACATGAAATGCAGGTTCGAGGAGTGGTCGCTCAGATCGCGCTCGATATCGGCGAACTGGGCGCCCGGGATGTGGGCGCGTTCGAAGTCATCGCGCCCAGGCTTGGGGTCGTAGAGCACATTGTTGGGCCTCGGAATAAGGTGAGTGGTCATATCGATGGCCACGACCTTGGGGTCGGCCAAATGCCGGGCCAGCCAATCCGTTTCCACCAGATACTCCGGATGGACGTAGGCCTGCGTCATGACTCCTCCCCTGTGGTTTGAGGCGATGGTATCACGCACTTGGGGCTCGGCAGTGGCTTACAATCCGGCGGCCAAAACACCCAGGAGACGCTTCGCCATGGCTACCGATGCCGCCGGTTTCGAGCAGCGCTACAACCCTCGTATAGCCGTACCCGAATTCGCCCAATTCTTCGCGCGCTGGGAAGAGCGCTCCGCCCAGGCGAGGGCGGAAATGGACGCTTACCTCGATGTGGCCTATGGGCCGCACCCCATGGAAAAGCTGGATGTTTTTCGGGCCGAGGGGCGCAGTCAAGCGTTGCTGATGTTCATCCACGGCGGCTATTGGCGCGCTTTGGACAAGAAGCAGCACAGCTTCGTGGCGCGCGAGTTTGTCCGGCGAGGCATCACGGTCGCGTTGATTAACTACGCTCTATGCCCAAGCGTGAAGGTGGAAGATATCGTGCTGCAAACCTTGCAAGCCACGGCGTGGCTGCACCGAAACGCAGGCAACTTCGGTGCGCCGGCGGGCAAGTTGTTCGTGGCGGGGCATTCCGCGGGCGGTCACCTCGCCGCCATGACCCTGGCGGCCCAGTGGCCCAAGTTCGCGCCGGATCTGCCCAAGAAGGTCGTGCAAGGCGCGCTGTCCATCAGCGGGGTGTTCGACGTTGGCGCGATCATTGACGTGCCGAGCGTGAACTGCGATGTGCGGCTGGACGCGGCGCAAGCGAGCTACGTGAGCCCCGCCAATTTTCCTCCCGCCACCGATGCGCCGTTCTATATCGCCGTGGGAGGCGCCGAACAAGCCGGGTTCCAGGAGCAGCACGCTTTGATCAAGGAGAAATGGAGGAAAGTCATCGCGGCTGGCATCGATTGCCCTGGATGCAATCACTTTAGCGTCTTGGAGCGTTTCGCGGATTCCGAAAGCAACCTGTTTCAGGCGGCCATGAAGATGATGCATGGGTAGTCTGGATATAATGCCAGTATGGCTAACCGACCTACCACACCTGCCAAGGGACGAGGTGCGTCCCTCAACCTTGAGGGACGCTTCGAGACCGTGCGGCGCGAAGTCTTCGACGATGACTGGGACACCGATGCCGGCGAGGTAAAGCCCAAGACGCAGGTGGCCGAGGAGCGCGCACGCAGCATCATCAGCCGCAACAGCTCCCCCGACGTGCCCTTTGAGCAGTCCATCAACCCTTACCGCGGCTGCGAGCACGGTTGTATTTACTGTTACGCCCGGCCCACCCACGCCTATCTGGATCTCTCGCCGGGGCTTGATTTCGAAACCCGGCTTTTCGCCAAGACCAATGCCGCGCAATTGCTAAGGGAGGAATTGGCCCGCCCAGGGTACCGGTGCAGCCCCATCGCGTTGGGTGCGAATACCGATCCCTACCAACCCATCGAACGCGAGTACGGCATTACACGAGAGATCTTGCAAGTCCTCGCGGAATTCGAGCACCCGCTGACCATCGTGACGAAAAATGCCATGGTGGAGCGTGATCTCGATGTCCTCGTAACCTTGGCCGAGAAGAATCTCGTGCAGGTATGGATTTCATGCACGACCCTGGATCACGCCATCGCGCGCAAGATGGAACCCAGGGCCTCGGCCCCCCGGCGTCGTATCGAGACCCTTCGTAAACTGAGCGAGGCAGCGGTTCCCTGCGGCGTCTTGGTGGCTCCGGTCGTGCCATTCCTCACTGACTCTGGGATTGAAGACGTCTTGTCGGCCGCGGCGCAAGCCGGTGCGAAATCCGCGGGCTACGTACTCATGAGATTGCCCTACGAGATCAAGGTACTTTTCAAGGACTGGCTGGAGCATCACTTCCCCCTGAAGGCCCAACATGTCATGAGCCGGGTGCGTGCCATGCGCGCTGGTAACGAGAATGATCCCAATTTTGGGTCTCGCATGCGCGGGCAAGGCTTGTTCGCGGATCTGCTGAAAGCCCGTATGGATAACGCTTGCCGGCGATTAGGTTTGAACCGCGAGCGAGCGGCGCTCGACACAACGAAGTTTCGGCCGCTGGCCCGGGATGGCCAGATGAACCTGTTCTGAGCCGTTAGACTCGTATATCCCGACACTCGTCATATCCCGCCCTCGAAGTCTGGTTTATCGCGCTGTATGATTTCTACAACACGACGGTCTACTAAAATCACTATAGAACTCATGCAAATGAAGAGGCTTTCTAAAGAACTTCGGGGATATCTTCTTTAGGCTAGGGGGTTTAATTGCAGCATGACGATTGTTTGTTTAACAAAGCGGGGTGTATAGTCATTTCAGGGAGGGTGTTGACGAGGAGCGGGATGCCTGTATGTACATGGCATGGGCCGTATTCTCAGGGCCCAGGAATGGACCATGATTCCTATGAACATAGTTGATGGGCGTAACATCCGAGACCTAATGCTGGTGTGCTGGGCGCTGTTGGGCGCCGGTGCCGTGCAGGCGCAGACCGGTTCTTCACCTGTTGCCTTGGACAAGCAGTTTGAAACCCTTCGGCCCGACAGCAGCTTTCGCGAATGGCGGCGCGCCTACCGAGAGCCCGAGGTGTTCGCCGAATCGGGCAATACCTACGCCGCAGAAGCGGACCCGGTCCGCAACCGGGAGGTGACGGCTGGCTTTTACAAGCCCTTGTCCGAGAGTTTGTCTTCCTTGTTCGAGGCGAGCTACTTGCCCCGTAATACCGGCATACCCGAATGGTCCGTGCTTGGCCAAGTGGGCGCGATGTTGGGTTCAGGTTGGGGCCTACAGGCGGGTCTGCGTCATAGCGAGCAGGGATTGCTAGGTCTGGAAGGCCGCGGTCCCGAAGCGCAACTCGGCATGCTCACGCTGGAAAAAGTCTGGGGCAGCTATCGAAGCCGTTACACCGTCTACACAAGCCGCAAGGGCGATGGCACCACCACCAGTGGCCACCGCGTTGCGCTGAATTACATATACGGCGGAAATAGCTCCGTGGGCTTGGCCTACGACCGCGCTTGGAACGTGCAAAATCCCCTGTTCCTTCCCATTGGGGGCCGGGCGGCGAGCAGCAACGTCGGTGTGACGGGCGAACATTGGTTGAACCGGGCTTGGTCCGTGAATTACGATGCCTTGTTCCAGCAAGGTGCCGCCACCCAAGGTTTGAAGCCCGAGTTGCGCGCGGGACTCAAGCTCGCCTTTTAGGGCGGAGCAGGCGAGGGTTTTGCCTCATGTGATTCCCGCCGGTGTATCAAAACTCCGGTTTATCAGGGAATCCCATGTCCTCATCGAAGCCCGCTCCTGAAGCCAAGGGGAGCGAAATCTCTTTTACCGCCGATTCTTCCCTTCGGTGGAGAACCCTATGGGCAAGCATCGAGGCCCTGACGGGACAACCGCCTCAAGTCTACGTGGGCCATGCCGTGGAGGACCTTCTTCACGCCGAGGACCGCGACTATTCGGTGCAAACCCTTCAAGCTGTGCTCAAGGGGGAGCTCTATTCCTGCCGCCTACCGGTACGCCTAAGTCATGGCGGCGAGAGGTCCATTTGGGTGCAGCTGTTTGCCTGTCCAGGTTTCGGTACGAATGGCGTTATCGATGGCCTAACCGGGCCCCTGACGGACGTGACCGACCGGCGCAAGGGCATGCGCGCCTTGCGCGAAAGCGAGGCGCGCTTTCGTGCCATCAGCGAGGCCTCTCCCCTGGGCGTGTGTGTCACGGATCCGCGCGGCAATAGCGTGTTCAGCAACTCGGTGCTTCAATCCCTGGCGGACTTTAGCCCAGAAAAGCAAGCGGGCTTCAGCCAAGGCCTGACTATCGCTCCTGACGATCGCGCCCGCGTGTTGGCGGGTATGCAGGAGGCCATCGACAACAAGGGACCCTTTCAGTCCGAACATCGCTATGTCCATCGCGATGGGACCGTCCTATGGTGCCGCTTGCACGCGGCCCCCATTCTGGATGCCGGCCTGCTCCTGGGCTACGTACACGTCGCCGAAGACGTCACTGCGGAGAGGTTAGGCGGCGAGGCGTTGCACCGAAGCCAGGAGCGCCTGCACCTAGCGCTGGATGGTTCAGGCGTGGCCCTCATGGATTGGGATTTGAGGACAGGTGAAATATTTCTGAGCGAGCACTGGGCGCGATTTCGCGGACTTGCTCCCGGCCAGAACGTGACCTCCTTGGAAGGTTTTCTAGCGTTGATACATGAGGAAGACCAGGCCCAAGTTCAATTAGCCATCAAGGAAACCTTGAGCGGCCAGCGGCCCTATCTACGCTGCGAGTACCGAATCCTCGCGCATAACGGTGAATGGAAGTGGATCGAGGCGCAAGCGCGCGTGGTGGAGCGTTCCGAACGCGCGGATTCCTTGCGCTTGCGGGGACGAACGCGGACATCACGGAGCGTAAGGATTTCGAGCGCCGGCAGGCCGAGTTCGTCGCGACCGTGAGCCATGAGTTACGCTCGCCACTGACGTCAATC
>SHXO01000058.1 GCA_009693245.1 Betaproteobacteria bacterium
GTTTATTGCGCATATGAGAAGACATGGTAGGCCGGGTTTCTTGCTACTGTTTCCCTCACCCTCGTTCCATCTCCAGGAGGGCGAGGGAGGAAAAGCCCTTCTCCACCCGGGAGAAGGGTGGGGATGAGGGAAACGGCCTTGAATAAAATCTTGGTCATGAATTTAGGAAATCTCAATACGACATAGATTCTAGGCGTGCCCGGGTGCGGCCACGCCAAGCGAACGCGCGGTGGCCACAATGGAGGCCCAGGTTTCTTCGGCCAGGGGAATCCCCTTCGCCAATCTTAGCGTGCGCATGCGCTCCTCGGGCTCTCCCGGTAGCAGGGTTTCATCGCCTGCCTGCGCCGGTTTGGCGGACTTGACGTACTCGGCGTAGCGCGCCACTTCCTCCGGAAAATATTCGGAGGCGTCCAGGCGGGCTGGATCGATATACAGAGAGAACATTCCGTTGGAAAAGCGTTTGCCGGGGGCAGGACATCCGTTACCCGTCAGAGCACCTCCCAAGAGCTCGCACATAAGTGCCAGGCCCGAGCCCTTGTGATGACCAAAGGCGCGGAGGGCTCCCTTTCCCGTGAGAATATCGCGCTTGCCCGTGGTGGGGAAATCGCCGTAGAGCAACCGCGTATCGTTACTGAATTCTCCATCTGGGCCGATCAATGCGTCCGAAGGAATGTTCTTACCGCCTTGGCTCGCCACGAGCACCTTGCCTTCCGCCACGAGCGAGGTGGCGAAATCGAGAATCAAAGGTGAGCGGCCTGGGATGGGTACGCCCACGCAATAGGGCGCGGTGGAGAAGCGCCGCTCGAAACTTCCGAAGGGGGCCACCAACGCACTCCCCGTGGCGTTCACGAAGTGGATGGAAACCAGCCCCGCTTTCGCCGCCATCTCGGCCCAGTCACCGACTCTTCCGATGTGACCCGAGTGGCGCAGCGCCACCGCCGCCAACCCCATCTGCTTGCACTTGCCAATGCCGATTTCCACGGCCTGGGGCGCGATGGTCTGGCCGAAGCCGTACTGGCCATCCACGACGCACAGTACCGGTGTGTCGGATACGACCTGAACCTTTTGGCCGGCATGCACCAGACCGTCGTTCATCAACTGAATGTAGCGCGGAACGCGAATAACACCGTGGCTGTCGTGGCCGGTCAAATTGGCGGCTAGCAAGTAGATGGAAATTCGGTCTGCTTCACCGCGCGTGCAACCGGCTTTGGCAAAGATGCCAGACACGAATGCGCTCAAGGTATCAGCGGCGATGGTTAGGGTATTGAGACTCATTCTTCTAGATGACCTTTCCGGTGCTGTCGTCGATGAGATGCATATGGTTGAGATCCGCCACCAGCGTCATGGTTTTACCTGGTTGTGCGCCGGCGTTTGGGCTCACCCGGGCGCAGACCTCGCCCCCGTTGACGGAGAAATATACAAGCGTATCCATTCCAATGGGCTCGGTAACATCGAGCTTCATATCGAAAGGATGTTGATTGGGCTCCAAACTCGAGCGCCGCTCCAGTATATGCTCTGGCCGCAGGCCAAGGAGGAGTCCCCCGCGATTGATGTACGGCCGGTAACGCGCGTTGTCTGCGTTGTCCGGCACCGGGAATCGAATATTGTCCGTGAGCCGGACGTAAAACCCTCCCGCCGCCTCTTCCAGCCCGCAAGGGATGAAGTTCATGGAGGGTGACCCGATGAATCCGGCAACGAACTTGGTGGCGGGCTCGTGATACAAGACGTTGGGCGGCCCTACTTGCTCGATGATGCCGGCGTTCATGACCACCACCCGGTCCGCGAGCGTCATGGCTTCCACTTGGTCGTGGGTGACGTAGATAGTGGTGGTGCGCAATTTCTGGTGCACCTTCTTGATCTCGATGCGCATCTGCACGCGCAACTTGGCATCCAAGTTGGAGAGCGGCTCGTCGAATAGGAACACCTTTGGGTTGCGCACGATGGCGCGCCCCATGGCCACGCGCTGGCGCTGCCCGCCGGAGAGTTGCTTCGGCTTGCGCTCCAGCAGTTCGCTGATGTCGAGGATGCGCGCGGCGTTATCCACCTGGCGTTTGATTTCATCCTTGGGCGTCTTCTTCAACATCAAGCCGAAGGACATGTTCTCGAATACCGTCATGTGGGGATAGAGCGCGTAATTCTGGAACACCATGGCGATATTGCGGTCCTTGGGCGGCACGTCGTTCACGATGTCACCGCCGATCAGCACCTCGCCGCCGGTGATGTCCTCGAGCCCGGCGATCATGCGAAGTGTGGTGCTCTTCCCGCAACCCGAGGGGCCCACCAGCACCACGAACTCCTTGTCGGCGATATCCAGATCGATGCCTCGCACCGCGAGAACTTCGTCGTACTTCTTCACCAGATTGCGCAGGACGACCTCGGCCATGGCTATCCTTTGGTGGCGCCCGCCGTGAGGCCGGCGATGTAATAGTCCATGAGAAAGGCGTAAATGATGAGCGGGGGTGCCGCGCCCAAGAGCGCGCCGGTCATGATCTGGCCCCAATTGAAAACATCGCCCTTGATCAAGGTGGTGATGATGCCCACGGGCAAGACCAGTTGGTCTGCCGAGGTGGTGAAGGCGAGCGGATAGAGGAACTGCGCCCACGACACGGTGAAAGCGAAGATGGTGGCGGCGATGATGCCGGGCAGCGCCACGGGGATGAAGATCTTGGTCAGCATCTGGGTGTAGCTCGCCCCGTCGATCAGGGCGGCCTCATCGAGTTCCTTGGGGATGCTGCTGAAGTAGCCGATCATGATCCAGGTGCAAAACGGCACCGTGAGCGTGGGATAAAGTATGAGCAACACCCACCAATGATTGATGAGTTCGATGCCAGTCCATTCCTGCACGAACACGAAAATCTTGAACAATGGAATAAACAGCAAGGTTTCCGGAATCAGGTAGGTGAGAAATACGCCGGTTGCGAGGGTAGCGGAGCCCCAGAATTTCATGCGCGACAGCGAGAAGGCGGCGAGTATGCTGACCGCCATGGTGATCGTCACTACCAGCACGGATACGATGGCTGAGTTGCGGAAAAAAGTAAGGTAGGTGGGCGAGGTCAGTAGTTCCTTGTAGTTTTGCAGCGTGGGACTGAACACCCACCAAGGATTGGTGCCCGTGGAGATTTCCGCGCTCGTCTTGAGCGAAGTAATGAGCATGTACAGCGGCGGGGTGAGGAAAAAGATGACGAACAGAACCAGGAAGAAGTAGGACCAGTAGAGCGCGCGGCGGCGGTCACTCCGCATGCTTCCGAGCCCCGGCCTGCTCGCGGGAACAGTAGCTGCGGCTGGCGTTGCCATGCTCATGTTTCGCCTACGCGGCGGGTGACGTCGCGCAAGATGAACACGGCGGCGATGCCCAGAATGGGCAACATGAAGAGCGAGACGCAGGCGCCCAGCGGAATGTCGTTGCCTTCGATCCCGACTCTAAAGGCCCAAGTGGCGAACACGTGGGTTTGGTCCACCGGCCCGCCCGCGGTGAGCACGCGCACGATGTCGAAATTGGCGAAGGTGACGATCAGCGAGAACAGCACGGTGATGGAGATGATGTTGCGCATCATGGGTAAGGTGATGAACCGGAGTTTCTGCCACCAGTTGGCGCCGTCGATGGCGGCGGCCTCGTAGAGCTGTTCGGGTACGGATTTCAGCGCGGCCAGATACATGATCATGAAGAAAGGCGCGCCGAACCAGACATTCACCAGGATCACCGCGAAGCGCGCCCAGTAAGGATCTCCCAGCCAAGGAATGCCCTTGGCGCCGAAGCTCTCGAATATCCAGTTGAAGGCGCTGTAGGACGGGTCGAACAACCATAACCAGGCGAGCGTGCTCATGGCTGGCGGAATCACCCATGGCACCAGCAGCATTCCGCGCCACATGCGCTGGCCCTTGGCGGGGAGGTTGTGCACGAAGTGCGCGACGAACAAGCCGATCAGCGCCTTGAAGAATACCGCCGTCACCGCGAAAATGACCGACTGCTTGACCACCATCCAAAAAGTCTCGCGCTTGAACAGGAAGCTGAAGTTCGCCAGCCCCACGAAGCGCTCCATGGAT
Source organism: Betaproteobacteria bacterium (assembly GCA_009693245.1). NCBI lineage: Bacteria > Pseudomonadati > Pseudomonadota > Betaproteobacteria > Betaproteobacteria bacterium. The sequence continues at coordinate 4,045 of SHXO01000058.1, forward strand.
TTGTTGAGTGTCGCGAGGTAGAGCGAGTAGATGGCGGGGTAGAGCACCAGGGAGCCGATGATGACAATGAGGGGCAGCGCCATCAAGAACGCAATCGCCGATTTGCGCCGCGTGAAGTTTTTCATGAGAGCCGTGAACTACGTGCGAAAGAATCCTTCAAGCTCGGAGGCAGCCCAGCCCATCACCTTGTCCATGGACTCGCCGCCCTGGACGAACTTGGCGATCATCTTGGGCATGGTGGCCTGGGCGAACATTTGACTGGCGATGGCCGCGGGCGCGGGCGCGCCGGGAATCGAAACGATCACATCTCCCGACGGAGGGTAATGCGACAGCGTACCCTTGGGCGGTCCGGCCTCGTTCCAGATCTTGAAGTCGCGCAGCTTGGCGAACGACGGCATATCGAATCCGCCGCTGCCTTGAACCAGTTGCTCGGAGGAGGAACGTTGCGAGAGATAGGTGAGCAGGCTGCGCGCCGCGGATTTGTTCTTGGAAAATTTCCAAATCCCCCAGTAGAACGGCAAGCCCGGATGGTAGCGTCCCATCGGCCCCTTAGGCGCGGGAAAGGTCCACAACTGCTCGGCGACTTTGGGATTGTCCCGCTTGGCCACCGCCCAGGCGCTGGGCGGGTTCATGATTAGCGTGCCTTTGCCCGAGATCAGCCATTTGTTGTTGGAGGCATCGTCCCAGGCGAAGACGTCTGGCGGGAGAAACTGCGCGAGGCGTTTCGCGTACTCCAGTACTTGGCGGGTCGCATCGGACGTGACCGTGATGTTGCCTTTGGCGTCCACCAGATGCGCGCCATGGGCGGCGAATAGCGCTCCGGCGGAATCCACCGAATCCGCCGTTTGCCCGAAACCGATGCCGAAGGGAAAACCAGCCTTGTGGCACTTTTCGGCCGCCATCAGGAAGGCGTCCCAGGTCCACTTATCGGCCAGGGCTTTGTCCGGAGGGCCGCCCGCCGGATACATTTTCGTGAGATCGATACCGGCGTGCTGCTTGAATAAATCGATGCGCCCGCAAGGGCCCTTCATTTGGCTGCCCGCCGTTGCAGGCACCGCCACCCAGCGGCCGTCTTGTTTACCCAGATATTCCACGGCGGCCGCCGGGGCCCCGTACTGCACGATGAGCCCTTGCACGATGTCATCCACGGGCTCCAAATTCTTTGCCTGCGCGGTGACGTTCCAAGTGCCAAAGGATAGGAGGTCGTGCCCCGATTTAGCCATGGCCTCGGAGGTGATGGTGAGGAGCAGCTTATTGCCCTGGGAGGTAATGAAATCGATCTTGAGACCGACTTTCTCCTTGGCGGCCCACTCGTTACACAACTTGGCAAGGGCCTCGTTCGCGCCGGGTACCCAGTGGTCCCAGAAGCCCACGACTAAGGAACCCGCGGCACGAGAGGTACGAATATAGGGAGCGACGGCTAGGGCCGGCGAGGCTCCGAGAAAACGGCGGCGGTTGAACTTTCTGGCATTCATGACATCCTCCCCCTGTGCCCCGGGCCATGACCCGGAATGGCTTATGATGTTACCCCTGACCAACACACTGGATACTAACCGTGCGAGAAAACACAATCAAATCGATTTGGAAAAAAGGCGGTGCCGTCATCAATGGCTGGTTGGGCATTCCCAGTTCCATCGCGGCGGAGAACATGGCGCAAGCAGGCTGGGACGGGCTGACCGTCGATTTGCAGCACGGGCACCTGGATTACCAAGTGGGCATCAGCATGCTCCAGGCAATCGCCACCACCAACACGACGCCGCTCGCTCGCGTGCCATGGTGCGAGCCTGGCATCATCATGAAAATGTTGGATGCGGGTGCCTACGGCATCATCTGCCCCATGATCAATACGCGCGCCGAATGCGAGGCGTTCGTGGGTGCCTGCCGCTACCCGCCGCGCGGATACAGAAGCTTCGGCCCGGTGCGGGCCACGTGGTACGGCGGCGCGGATTATTTCAAGCACGCCAACGAGACGTTGATCACCATGGCGATGATCGAAACCAAGCAGGCGATGGATAATCTTGATGAGATCCTCAGCGTGCCGGGCCTAGATTCGCTCTACGTCGGACCGAACGACCTCGCCATTTCGCTGGGCTATCCACCCTCGGGCGTACCCACGGACAAGGTGGTGCTCGATGCCATCAAGACCATCATGGCAGGTGCGAAGAAGCACGGCATCTACGCCGGCATCCACTGCGGCTCCACGGCCATGGCAAAGGAGATGATCGCCCAGGGCTATCAGTTCGTCACGTTGATGGCGGATAATGCGTTTCTCGCATCGGCTGCCAAGGCGGCGGTGGCGGAGATGCGGCAAGTGGCACCGAGCGCAAGTAAGCCTTCGGGGACCTATTAACAAGAAATTCTGCGGGCGTAGCCCGCCAGCAAGTGCCTTTGTTTTGCGCGGCCAAAACAAAGGAGCAAGAAACGCAGTTTCAGCGGAGGCTAGTGTGCGCGGCGAAGAGGCGGCTTGCGCGTGGCCAGGACGGCGCATAAACTGGCACTGCATACACACATGGTGGTGTAAGGTGCGAACGAACATCGTCCTCGATGAAAAACTTATACGAGAAGCCATGAAGCTCGCTAAAGTGGGTACGAAGCGCGAGGCCGTGAATATTGCCCTGCGCCGCTTTGTCCAGGCCAGTAAGCAAAAGAAGATTCTCGATCTCTACGGAAGCGTGGGCTTGCTCAAGGACTACGATTACAAGAGGGTTCGGTCGGGTGCCTGATGTTCTTACCCGTCATAAGCCAGTGGCGAAAAGGGGCCGCATTGATTGATCTGTTGGCTTGATTTCAATCCTCGTCCCTACGTTGTACCGGCGCCACCTCCCCTGTCTCCGCTTGCTCCCGTTGGATGACTACCTTGGAGTTGATCTCCGTGACGCAATAGGAGTTCACCTCGCAGGTCAGGACGATGTAGGCATTCTCGCCATCCCAGAAGTACTGTAGAAATTTTTGGCGCGGCCGGACGGGATCGCCGAACATGCCGGCCAGAGAATCGAGGATTGCCTTTTGGTTCGCGCCGCCAAAGGTTTGAATGACGCCGGAGCTGAAATGGTTCTTATAGTAGCGATAGGCGATCTTGACCGTATCCACGCGTCCGAATTTCAGTGTGTCGCCCGCCCGCTTGTAGTACTTGACCGTGCCTTCGTCGCGCAAGATGACCATCCGGGCGCCGGCGATGCCGAAGGGTTCGTCCCACGTCACGCCCTGAAAATCGGCGGGTTCGTTCTTCATCTCCGCAAAGGCACTGCCAGCGACAAACAACGCCATGAAAACCGCCGGCCCTTTGCATCCGTTCTTCATGATGATTCCCCTAGCACTGTTTTTTCTTTGATAAGAGCTATTATGGAGCGGGGAAGGGGACAACGCCTAATGGTGGTTCTCCCTTGTTCCCCACGCTCATTGCCCCCGGCCCCCTAACCCCTTCACCCCGCTTTAGCCACAATCGTTGGCCACCGGTCCTTCCACGGTGCGGCTCGTTCGAACGCAGCCGAAGCGCGTAGGACCAGCGGATCGTCCAGATGGCGGCCGACGATCTGCAAGCCTACGGGCAACCCGTCGCGTGTGAAGCCCGCGGGCACCGATGCCGCCGGTTGTCCGCTCATGTTGAAGGGGAAAGTGAACGGTAGCCAATCGAAGGGCGCGGCCTTCTCACCCTCGATGGTCTCGGGACCTTGAATACCGAGTCCGAAGGCTGCCACCGACACGGTGGGCGTGAGAAGCAAGTCGTACTTGTTCATGAACCGCCATAGCTTGTTCACCACAGCCTTCCGCGCCATGACCGCGTTGGTGAATTGTTCGTCGGTGAACTTGGTGCGAATCAATCCCACCAGGTGGGGCATCATGTGAGCCTCGTACTTGTCCACCAATTCGCGCATCCCCTTGAGGTCGGTTTCGAGCATGATGAGACTGACGAAATCTCCAAGGGGATTGGGGAAGCCAGGGTGCGCGATTTCGACGTTGCAGCCAAGGTCTTTCTCGAATACTCGCACGGCTTTGTTCACCACTTCTCGCACTTCCGTATCGACGCGCGCGTAGCCCCAATCCGGGCTGTAGGCGACACGCTTTCCCTTGAGTTCGCCTCGCAGGACATTCATCCAGTTAAAGTTGGATTCGGGCAGGGAGTGCCGGTCGCGCGAGTCCGGGCCGGCGATAACGCTCATCATCAGGGCGGAATCGGCCACGGTGCGGCTGAGCGGCCCGATGTGTTCGATGGATTCCCAACCGTAAACGCCCGGGAAGCGCTCATCGCGTGCCCCTGGATACAAGGGTACACGGCCCATCGAAGCCTTCAATCCGTACACTCCGCAGAGCGCCGCTGGGATACGGACGGATCCGCCGCCGTCACTACCGATGGCAAAAGGACCCATCCCCGCGGCTACCGCCGCGCCGGACCCGGCGCTCGATCCTCCCGAGGTGCGTTCGGTGTTCCATGGATTGCGCGTCTCGGGAAAAATTTTATTGTGGCTCGCCCCGCTATAGCCAAGTTCCTGGACATTGGTTTTGCCGAGGATAACCGCGCCAGCTGCCTTTAGGCGTTCGACCATCACGTCATCCTCATCGGGGATGTAATCTTTATAGAGATAGGAGCCCGAGGTGGTTTTGATGCCCTTGGTCAAGACGAGATCCTTGATCCCGATGGGCACGCCCGCGAGCGCTCCGGTGGAGCGCCCAGCCATGATGTCTGCCTCGATTCGCTTAGCGGTCTCGCGAGCTAATTCCGGAGTGGGCGCGCAAAAAGCGTGGAGGACCGGTTCCAACTTGTCCATGCGCGCGAGCACCGCATCGACGACCTCGACTGGCGAGAGTTGCTTGGCGCGAATGCGCTGAGCCAGCGTTACGGCATCCATGCTACATATCTAGTTGCCAGGGGTTGCCGCCTCGGCGGCGGATATGCCGCTATCGGCGACCATGTGCGCGGCGATGGCGCCGGCCGCTACACCACCTGCGCTTTTTAGGAATTGACGGCGGGACAGTTCGTTCGGGTTCATGATCTTCTCCTTGCAAGTAAGGTGACAAGACACGATAGCCGCGATGCCTGCGCAGGATGAGGTAGCTCCGTCTGCTGACGGAAATGCCAGCCTGGGATTGGAACGCGGAAGTACATAATGCCATGGCAGCATAGGAGATTGGCGGGAGAAACACAATCAGTTCGGCTCCGGTTACGTGTCCCTTCCACCGATGCCCGTGTGCTTGGTAACTGGCCCGTTGGTATAGTCTCGTTGTGGTAACGAGTCATACACCCGCCGCAGGAGAAGTCAACGCATGCCGAATAGCTCTGACTTAGGAGTCGCCATCGCAGGATTGGGTGCGATCGGCCGAGCGCTTGCGCGTGCGCTGGATAAGGGCATTCCTGGGCTTCGTCTGGCGGCGGTTGCCGCGCGGGACGAGGCGAAGGCAAGTGCATTTCTCAAGGAGTTGGCGCAGCCAGTACCCATCGTGCCGCTGGCGGTGCTCGCACAACATGCGGACATCGTGATCGAATGCGCACCGGCCCGCCTCCTGGCGGAGATCGCGGAACCGGTGCTAAGGTCAGGGAAGAAACTCATAGTGTTGTCCTGTGGGGCCTTGCTCGCCAATAGTCATCTGGAAGATCTTGCTGGGCAGCATGGGGCTCAGATCATCGTACCAACCGGAGCATTGATCGGCCTTGATGCCGTGACGGCGGCTGCGGAAGGCAAGATTGAATCGGTGCGTATGGTGACCCGCAAGCCTTTAGCCGGCCTGCTCGGTGCGCCGTTCCTGGCGGAGAACAACATCGATATCGAGGACATCGAGTCGCCATTGAAGATCTTCTCCGGCACGGCGCGGGAAGCGGCGAAGGGATTTCCCGCGAACCTTAACGTGGCGGTTGCCTTGTCCTTGGCCGGCATTGGCCCGGACCGCACACAGGTGGAAATATGGGCGGATCCAACGGTGACGCGAAATACCCATCGAATCGAGGTGGAGTCCGACTCGGCGAGATTCACCATGACCATCGAAAACATTCCGTCGGAGAATCCGAGAACCGGCCGCATCACGGCCTTGAGCGTGATCGCGCTGTTGCGAAAAATGAGCGCGCCGGTTAGAGTCGGGACATGAATACGCCTGAACTCATGGATTTTCCCGAGGGTGGCTACCACTTCCTCAAGGGTGGCTTTCCCTATTCGCAAGGGGTCAAGGCAGGGAAAGGTTATTCCATCGAACGTGCTCGCTTTGTTTCACCGCTGTCACTGATACAGGGGTTCGGCGCTATCGAGAAACACCTCGCCGCCATGGGCCGCCCGCGCACGGCACTATGCGCCGCCGAACTACGCTCGCCTAAACCTTTCAGCATGGGAGGATTCGGCGAGTTCAATAAGACCTATGTGGATGTGTTGAAAGAGTGGGGGTTGTATCGCGATGGACTCAACCCCGTCGCGCGATCCAACGTTACGCCGGAGATCGCACCTCTGGTGGAGCCTTCGTTTTACGCTTTTTGTTACACCGTACCCTCCGTGGAAGCGGAGCAAACCTTTATCGTGGCCGGCAGCGGAGAATGGCCCGAGGGCGGAAGTTTTCCGGACGACATCGTGGCGCGCGAGGATTTGTCGGCGGCGGGCCTGCGCAGCAAAGCGCGCTTCGTACTGGACACGATGGAGCGCCGCTTTAAGGCGTTTGGCGCGAATTGGAGTGATGTAACGGCGAGCCAAGTTTATACCGTGCACGATTTTCACCCCTTCTTGGGCGATGAGATCGTTAGCCGCACGAGAAACGGTGGTGGTCTCACGTGGCACTATTGCCGGCCACCTATCGAGGGGCTGGAGTTCGAGATGGATGTGCGCAGTGTGACCACCGAGAGAGTAATCAATCTGGGTAGCCGGCTCTAATCCAACGCTAACGTGATTCCGCAGCCGGCCCGTGGCCGGGACGCATCCAGTCGCGCATAAGGAAAAATGACGCGCCGGGTAGTCGCAACGCTATTACCTGCAAGAGCACGATATTGGTGTAACGCTGTATGGAATCGAACAACCATTTCGGCAAGATCGTGGTCACAGTATGAGTTGAAGATATCCCGGTGCGAACCATGAAGCGCGTATTCAGTCTCAAAGTCCTGTTCTGGGCGGCGTTGTTCGTCATGGCGGCCAACGCTCTCACGCCATTGCAAACCTTGGAGTGGGTGCGGGAGGCGCGCGATGATCTCACGCGCGTGGAGCGCAACCTCAACACGCTGCATGAAATATTGACGCTGCTTTACTAAAGCGGAGAGCGGCGCGCGCGGTTACGCCATTTCAGGCGAATCCGATTTCCTGGAACCGTATCACGGAGCCTTGAGCCGGTTACGCGATCTCATAGGCGATTCGCGCACCGAATTCGCCGCCGATGCCCAGCAAGCGCCCAAGTTGAAGGAAGTTATACCCATAGTGGACTTACGCTTGCGTTCGCTAGAGAGCCTCGTGACTACCCGGAGAGACAAAGGGTTGGCCGCTGCCGTGGAGCTGGTGAATCGCAGCGAGAGCAGGCCTCGCATGGACCGCATTCGCGGAGACATCGGTAGCATGATCGACTTGGAACAACTGCGCGTGACCAATGGAGCGGCGGAATTGGAGCGCCGCGTGAAGCGCGCCACCACCATCGGCGTGACCGTGAGCGTGATCAACATGGGGATGCTCGTGGTGCTCTTCGTGCTGGGCTACCGCACCTTGCGAGAGCGTGCTAACGCCGAGGTCGCCCAGCGCACGACAGCGGAGAGTCTTGCGCGAGGCCTGGCCGAGTTGGAAATCCGTAACCAGCAAATCTCGCTGCTCGCGGAGCTTGCCGTGGGGCTCGAATCGCCGTCTTCCATGGAGGAAACCCTGCGCACCATAGGATTATTCGGCGCGCAACTATTCCGCGACACCAGCGCCGCGGTCTACCTGTTCAGGCCCTCGCTCAACGTTCTCGAGCGCAGCTCGACTTGGGGAACTCCGCAGGCCATGCCGGAGGTTCTCGATCCGGCGGCGTGCTGGGCCCTGCGCCGTGGCCCGCCGCACACGGTACGCTCAAGGGACTAGGATTTGATCTGCCCCCATTCCGCCAGTATCGCGCCGGACACGCTTCCGCAATTGTGTTTGCCGCTGATGGCCCAAGGCGAGATTCTGGGTTTGGTATGTGTTCAAGCGACACAAGGGGCTTCGTGGGTGGCCGATGAGCGCGCACAAAGATTGGCGCACGCTTTCTCGGAGCAAATCTCCCTAGGTTTGTCGAGTTTCTCGCTGCGGGAAACTCTGCGCCGCCAGTCCATCGTGGATTCGCTGACCGGGCGCTACAACCGCCGCTACTTGGATGAAACCCTCAGGCGCGAGGTGTTTCGCGCCAAGCTAAGCGAAAAAGCCCTGTCGGTCATCATGCTCGACGCGGATCATTTCAAGCGCCTTAACGACACCTTTGGCCATGATGCGGGCGACATCGCGCTGCGAGGGCTGGGGGAGCAACTCAAATCTGGCGTGCGCGCGGGCGACATTGCATGCCGCTATGGCGGCGAGGAGTTTGCCTTGGTGCTGGCCGATTGCGGCAAGGAGCAGGCTTTGCAAAGAGCACGGTGCATCGCGCAAAACGTGCGGGAGTTGCGGCTCGTCCATGGCGGTACGCCGCTCCAACAGATCACGATTTCCGGAGGCGTGGCGACCTACCCGGAGGATGGCGAGGAAGCCGAACAGTTGATCGCGGCGGCGGACCGGGCGTTGTACGGGGCCAAGCATAGCGGCCGTGACCGGGTGTTGGGCGCGGAGCACGGTGAAGCATCCGTCGCGGTTAGCGCCACGAGCACGAAAGTTTGAAGGCCGCGTTTGATTTTTCTTTGGTGCTGCCTTGCATGGCAGCATGCCCGCGCGGAAATTCTCGAAGGCCGCGTGGTGAAGGTCATTGACGGCGACACCGTCGAAGTGACGGATTCCAACCGCCGGCGCTTCCGGGTGCGCCTGTCGTGGTCGGACGCTCCCGAGAAAGCGCAACCTCATGGCATCAACGCCACTCGTAATTTGCGCGCGTTGGTGTATCGCAAACCGGTGAGCGTGGACTGGTACAAGAAAGATGAGTATCGCCGCTTGATTGGACAGCTCTGGGTGGCTCCGGCGAATACGTGCCCCAACGCCTCGGCTACTTGCAAGCGCACGCTGGATGCCGCGCTCGCCCAAATCAGCGCGGGAATGGGATGGCATTACCGGCATTACGCGCATGAGCAAACCGTGGAGGATAGGGAGCGTTACGCCCAGGCGGAAGAACAGGCGCGCGGACGGCACGCCGGGCTCTGGGGTGCACGCAGAAAACCCATTCCGCCGTGGGAATGGCGCCATTCACATCATTGAATGCCCTTCCTGCTGCAATTTACTACAGGCTACGGATGAGCGAGAAGACCAGGAACCAAACCGCCGAGGGAGGATTGTCCTAGAAGCAACATGGCCGAGTCTATCTCTCTACGAAATATCTCGGCCACTTTATCCACTCCGGCTTCGCCTTGTACGGCCAGCCCGTAAAGAAACGGCCGTCCCACCATGCACGCGCGAGCGCCCAGGCACAATGCCTTCACCACATCGATTCCGCGCCGCACGCCGCCATCGAGAATGACTTCCGCGCGCCCGCCCACCGCATTCACCACGGCGGGGAGGGCGGCGATGGCGGATATGGTGCTATCCAATTGCCGGCCGCCGTGATTGGAAACGATCACCGCATCGGCTCCGTGTTGTACGGCGAGCCTCGCATCTTCGGGCGACAAGATACCTTTCACCGCAACCGGTCCTTGCCACTCGCTCTTGCACCATTCCAGCGCTTCCCAGCCGAAACTCAGATCGTACAAATCCTTGATGTACTCGGCGATGGTGAAGAGATCGGACTTGGAATGGGTCTCACCGGCGAGATTGGCGAAGGTCACGGTGGGGCCCAGCGGCACGTCCAAGGTCCAGCGCCAGCAACGCAGCGCATCGGCCAAATTGCGCAACGTGATGCGCGGCGGAATGACGAACCCGTTACGCATATCGCGTTCGCGCGGGCCTTGCGTCTTGGTATCCACCGTGAGTACCAAGGTGCGATAGCCAGCGGCGCGCGCTCTGTGCATGATGCGGCGGTTGATCTCGCGCTCCTTCAGCAAATAGACTTGTAGCCAATGGGCGCCGGGCGCCGCCGCGCTCACCTCCTCGATGCTGGAGGCCGACATCTGGCTTTGGCAGTAGGGAATGCCTAGACGCGTGGCCACTTGCGCCTCCAAGCATTCCCCTTTACGCCTGACCAGGCCCGCGAGACCCGTGGGTGCAATGATGATGGGGAGACTGGCAGGCTGGCCAAGGATGGTAGTAGAGAGATCGCGCCGCGAAACATCGGTGTTGACGCGCGGGACGAAGCGGTAGCGCCCGAAATCCTCTCGATTGGCGCGCAAGGAAACTTCATCCGTCGCGCCACCGTCCACGAACTCGAACACTGCCTTGGGGAGATACGCACGCGCGAGTTTGCGTAGGTCTTCTATGTTGACGACGGGCGTGGGCACGATTTGTTGTTGAGGATAGCGAAGTGCTCGTGCTCTGACTTCCATGAGTTTAGCCGCCCGTTGGGGAAGCCGCACTTGCACGAACCGGCTCATGATATCGTAACCGGCCCTGGTGGATGTTCCGCCCTTACATTGCTTACGAGATATGAAGTATGCGGTTAGCGCGGCGGAAGCTCCCCGCGGTTCGAACGAAGAATCCCGTGCAGCCAGACCGAACAGCGTGCTCCGAGGGCCGGGGAGCCGCATCTGGTTGCCGCTCAGGTGGCATTGAGGCTTTGCTCTTCGCTGGGATTCCCAAGCCGGAACGCGGCTGGTACTCTCGCGCAGGTTTGCCGTTGGGACCTGCGGTAACGGCGCCGAGCGGTTGGGCGGTTACAACACATATATGGAGGAGGGCTATGAGGGCTTCGATTCGCTTCACACGGGCAGCTTTCGCATCGGTGGGAATCCTGGCGGCCGGCCTTGCCGCGGCGCAGGATCCGAAGGTCAAGTTCAATGTCGCCAATAATTTCCCCAACAGTCTTCCCATCGTGGGAGAGGCGGGGCCTCGCTATGCCGAGCGGGTAAAGCGGGCCTCCGGCGGGTCCATCGAGATGAAGTTCCACGAGCCGGGCGCTCTCGTCCCAGCCTTGCAGTCCATCCAGGCGGCTTCCAAGGGGTCGGTGGACGCGGCGTGGTCGAGTGCCGGGTTCTTCGCGGGGACCGATTCGGCGTTCAATATGTTTTCCACCGTGCCCTTCGGTCCGACCATCCCAGAGTACATGGCTTGGATGTACTACGGCGGTGGAGGTGAGCTGCAACAGGAGATGTTCCACAAGCATGGCATCCATCCGCTTTCCTGCGGCATTCATGCGCCCGAGGCTTCAGGCTGGTTCCGCAAGGAGATCAAGAGCATCAACGATCTCAAGGGACTGAAGATGCGTTTCTTCGGCTTTGGCGCCAAGGTGATGGAACGCCTTGGGGTGTCCACTCAGTTGCTGGCGCCTGGCGATATTTTCCAGGCCCTGCAGTTGGGGACGATCGACGCCACCGAGTTCTCCATGCCCGCCCTGGACCAGCGGCAGGGGTTCCACCAGGTGGCGAAGTACTACTACTTTCCGGGCTGGCACCAGCAGGCGTCCATCGTTCATTTGCTCATCAACAAAGCCAAATGGGATGCCCTGGCCGACGCCCAAAAGGCCGTGCTCGAATTGGCCTGCGGCGACATGATGCGCGATGTCGCCGCGCATAGCGAAGCGGTGCAGTGGAAGGCCATGCAGGAAATGCGCAATAAGAATGGCGTAAAGTTAATGCGCTGGTCCCCGGAAATTCTCAAGGCTTACGAGAAAGCTTGGGGCGAAGTCGTCGCCGAGGAATCGGCCAAGAATCCCAACTTCAAGAAGGTGTGGGATTCCTACTCGCAGTTCCGGGCGAATTATTCCCTTTGGCGTGAGTATGGATATCTGAAGAATTAGCCGGCCCGCCGGGGTCTGTCGTAATTTATTCCAAAAAGGAGGAGAGCATGGACCGGCTTCTTGCGGCGAGTAACGCCATTGGCGCAGTGCTGGAGAAAATTTCCGCGGCCGTGGGGTGGCTCTTTCTCGCGGCCACGGCCGTCATCATGTTCGACGTGCTCTCCCGCAAATTCGGTTTTCAGATTCCTGGCATGGGTTCCACGCGCTTGCAAGAACTCGAGTGGCACCTTCACACGGCGTTGTTCTCCTTCTGGATCGGCATGGGCTATATCCGCAACACCCATGTGCGCATCGATGTCGCGACCACCAACGCCAAGCCGCGCACGCACGCCATGCTGGAATTACTCGGTTGCATCATCTTCGCGCTTCCCTACACCCTGGTGGCGATTTATTTCGCGGCGGATTTCGCCTGGATTTCCTTCGTTGACATGGAGGGCTCCGAGTCCGCCAATGGACTGCCCTACCGCTGGATTCCCAAGACGTTTCTTCTGGCGGGGCTGGTGCTCCTACTGTTCGCGGTGCTCTCGGTGCTCATGCGGATGATCGTGTTTCTGCATGGACCGGAAAGGCTGCGCGCCGCGGCATCTTTCGGCGGCGCCAAGGCCGCGAGTTAGGAGGCCGCCATGGAATGGATCGCGCACCATCTTTCCCTCATCCTCTTTCTTGTCCTCACGCTGGCGCTGTTCTGCGGTTTTCCGGTGGCCTTCGTGCTGGGCGGTATCGCTATCATATTCGGCGTCATCGGAATCTGGCTCGATGTCTTCATGCCGGTACAGTTCTTCAACTTGTTACCGCGCATCTTCGGCTCGGCGGCCTCGAATCCGGTTCTGGTGGCGGTGCCCATGTTTATTTTCATGGGCACGGTTCTGGAGCGAAGCGGCGTCGCCAACGATCTTCTACATTGCCTGCAAGTGTTGCTGCGAAGGATTCCAGGCGGGCTCGCCATGTCGGTCACCTTGATGGGTACCATCATGGCGGCGACCACCGGCATCGTCGGCGCTTCGGTTGTGATGCTGACCTTGATCGCGCTACCGGCGATGATGGAGCGGGGTTACCAGAAGGAACTGGCGGTGGGCACCATCGCCTCCGCCGGCACCCTGGGAATCTTGATTCCGCCTTCCATCATGCTCGTCATCATGGGGGACTTGCTGTCTGTATCGGTGGGCTCATTGTTCGCCGCCGCCGTGATTCCCGGTCTGATTCTGTCCTTGCTGTACGTGATCTATATCGGCGGCCTTAGCTTCCTCAAACCTGAGTTGGCGCCCCCCTTGCCCCAGGACATAGGGCCGAAAACCAGCGGCGAATTTTGGGCGATGATCTTCAAGAGTTTTGTTCCGCCCACTTTTCTTATTACCTTGGTATTGGGTTCCATCTTTGGTGGATGGGCCACTCCGACCGAGGCCGCCGGTGTGGGTGCCTTCGGTGCGCTGCTTCTGGCGTGGTGGAAGAAGCGCTTGAGCATGAAGTCCTTGCGCGAAACCATCGAATCTTCCGCTCTGACCAATGCCATGGTGTTCTTCATCTTCTTCGGCGCCACCATGTTCTCCTTCGTGTTCCGCTCCCTGGGCGGCGACGAGGTCGTGGTGGACCTCTTGCGCAAGGCGGGACTCAACACCGGATGGGAGATCCTCATCTTCATGATGGTTCTCACCTTCGTGTTGGGATTCTTTTTCGATTGGTTGGAAATCTGCTTGATCGTGCTGCCCATCTTCGCACCCGTGTTGCAAGGCGCGGACTTCAGTGCTCATCTGGGGGAGGGAGGACCGATCCTGTTCATGACTTGGTTCATCGTGATGCTTTCGGTCAACTTGCAGACCTCATTCTTGACGCCGCCCTTCGGCTTCACGCTGTTCTACATGAAAGGAACGGTGCCACCATCGGTCACCATGGCACATATCTACCGAGGCATAGTTCCGTTCGTGATTCTGCAGCTCATCGGGCTTGCTTTGATCATCGCGTTCCCGGAGTTGGCGCTGTGGTTGCCGCGGGAGGCGGGGTTCTTGAACTGAACTTTGCAGCAGCCGTTTCTACACGCCAGTAGAAACTAGCGCACCAATATGGCCTGCACATCCTTGGCCAAGGCGCTTGCGTTAGCATCTTGAGGGGTGTTGTAGTCAGTTTCATGCGGGATCCGCACACCCTTGGCGCAGCCGGGCCGTGCATCGATCGCCGCCATCCATCGCCGCAAATTCGGTAGCTCGCTCACGGATACCACCGCCAAGTTATGGATCCGGCACCAGCTCCAATTGGCGATGCCGGCGATGGAAAAATCCCCAGCCAGCCACTCGTTGTCCGCTAATTGCCGGTCGAGCACGCCGTACAGCCGCGCCACTTCGTTTTGGTAGCGGGAGATGCGCTGGGCAAACGTTCGGGGAAATAGCGGTAGAAGACATTGGCTTGGCCTTGCATGGGCCCCACACCGCCCATCTGAAACATCAACCACTGGATTACGCGCGAGCGTGCCTTACGTTCCGCCGGGAGCAAACGGCCGGCCTTCTCGGCGAGGTAGATCATGATCGCACCGGACTCGAATACCGCGAAGTCTTCGGCATCGTGGTCGACGATGGCGGGGATGCGGGCGTTCGGGTTGAGCTTCACGTACTCAGGAGCTTTCTGCTCCCCCTTCATGATGTTTACCGGATACAAGATGTAGGGCATCTCCAACTCCTCCAAGGTGCAGGATGCCTTCCATCCGTTGGGCGTGGCCCAGGTGTATAGATCGATGCTTGGTTTGGCCATGGTGTTCCTCGTTCATCATAAAAACCTCACCACAGAGACACAGAGGCTATGCTGCCCTATCGTGGAGTAGTATCGAATCCGCGAACTTGGCGGGGCCGGGCCCGGTTCAACTCCAATCTTGCCGGCCCCGCACATGCAAAAGGAGAAACCATGGCGAAATCGAACACTGACCAATATTTGGAAAATAACAAGCAGTATGCGAGCGGCCAAGCGTTGCACAAGCCGGTTCATCCTGGGAAGCAACCCATCCAGCCCTCCAAGCGGGTCGCCGTGGTGGCGTGCATGGACGCGCGGCTGGACGTGGAAGACTTGCTCGGCTTGCAAACGGGGGATGCGCATATCATCCGCAATGCGGGCGGGGTGGTGACGGAGGACGCGATTCGCTGCCTCATCATTTCCCACCACCTGCTCAACACGAACGAAGTGATCCTGATTCATCACACGCGCTGCGGCATGCTGGCCTTCACCGACGATCTGCTGAAGGCCGGCCTTGAAGGCGATCCCGCGGCGGAGAAACTATTAGGCCAAGCAACGAGCAGGGAGTTTAGAAGTTGCGGGAAGTCGGCTTCCACCCCTTCCGATTTCCACGCTTTTCGCGGACCCATTGAGCCGTTGGACGCACCGCGAGATGCCAAGAACAGCGAGCGCCTCGCCTGGGATGTGCGCCGGGGAATCTCGCGAATATTGAATCATCCGTGGATTCCCACGACCGGACCCGATGCCATCACCGTACGCGGTTTCATCTACGACGTGGATAGCGGGAAGCTCGATGAAGTGAGCTATCCCGGTCCCATGGGTACATTCGGATAACGTACCGCATCCCCCTCCCGAGCTGGGAGGGGGATAACCTTCGCTTACGACCGCTTCAGGAACGCGATCACTTCCTTGTTGAACACGTCTGGCGCTTCACGCATGGTGAAGTGGCCGGCGTTTGGCACCGGGATGTACTTCAAGTTGAGGTAGTACTGCGGAACGAGATCCGACCAGTCGATGATGACGCAAGTATCGCCTTCGCCCCACAAGCACAGCGTGGGGATGTGCGTCGGGACGTAATCCCTCGGCTCCCACCCTCTCGCCGCCGGGCTCAGGTTGGCGCGATACCAGCTAAAGCCGCCTTCCACGTTCCCAGGCTTCACGAAGTTGTCGGTGATGATCTCGATTTCCTCCGGTGTCCACAGCGCCTTGTTGGCGGACCACCAATTGAAGAACCAGCGGAAATAAATCTTCGTGGCTTCGCGGCTCGATCCCACCAGCTCCGTTGCCAGCGGCGTGCTGTGGAAAGAGGCGTAGTAGGAATGGCCATGGAAGGCCGGGCTTAAGTAACGCGCCTCGGCACCTGGCAGGAAGGGGTTGGCGAGCACCAGTTTCTTGACCATCTCGGGATAGCGCCGCACGAACTTGTGCATGGTGAGCGAGCTCCAGTCATGCCCCACCCAATGCGCTTTCTCGATGCCTAGGGCCTTCGCCACCAGCATTTGATCGTCCACCGTGGTGTTCAGATCGTAGTGGTCCACGGGGTCGAGGCCGATGCGGTTGGTTCGAGAGTCGTAGCCGGGCTTGTCCGTATCCCCGTAGCCGCGCATGTCCACGGCGATAACGTCGAAGTGCTTGGCAAGCTCCTTGATATTCATCCAGTAGTCCCACCAGAAGCCGGGACAGCCGTGGAAGAGGAACAAGGTCTCCCCGCTGCCCTCGCGCACATAATGGAACTTGACGTCGTAGCCACGCTGATCGCGGGTGGTCACGCTGTAGTGCTTGAAATCCTCGGGTCGCAGGAGCTTCCTGCCGAACAAGGTGTCGGCGCCCTTGGCCGTGAGCGCTTCCCATTTGCCGCCATAAAGGTCGCGGTAAGAAGGCGTGCGGTAGGAGGGCGGATTCTAGCCTGCGGCCAATGCCCCGGAAATGCCAGCCAGATTACCGGCTGCCAGGGCACCGGCCATGCCGGCACCCGCCGTTAGAAAAAACCGGCGGCGGTCCATTTCCCGCGGCTGTTCGTTAGATGGGGTAGCAACAGCGGAAGT
Source organism: Betaproteobacteria bacterium (assembly GCA_009693245.1). NCBI lineage: Bacteria > Pseudomonadati > Pseudomonadota > Betaproteobacteria > Betaproteobacteria bacterium. Next base: position 20,733 of record SHXO01000058.1, read on the forward strand.
AGTGCGTTTCATTGCAAGTTCTCCTCTATGTTATTTCGATGAACACGGATGGCGCCGCATCCGCGCGTGATTCCCGGATCTGGGGCGGAGTGCATGGGGCAGCGCCGCGGCGCCTGGCAGGGTAGTGCCTGCCCATGCAAATGCACGTCCATATTACGATGAGATAAAGCAATTCGCGAGTTGAGATGCCGCTATTGGTATTTCGGTTTTGGAGGAGGTGCGGTGGGCGCGGAAGCGAAGGCTATGCCGCTGGCTGTTCCGCGAGCGGATGGAGATCTCGCCCAAGGATTTTTCGCCGCGAGGTCTCGTCTTCCGCGGATCGCAACGGCAGCGTGCCTGAACCGCCGCTTGACACGCTCGCCCCAAGTGGTGTTTGATACTCGCGCGCCGCGCCGCGCGGCGGGGCGCGCATCCAACTAACCCAAGGGAGAGGACTATGTTCAAGGAATCGCTCGGCAAGCTTACACGCAACCAAGATCTCACGCCCGCCGAGGTCACCGAATTCGTCGAGAACATGCGCGACGAGTTAATCACCGAAGTTCAGATCGCGGGCTTTCTGGTCGCGATGCTAATGAAGCGCCCCACGGCGGACGAGATCGCCGCCATCGCGCGCGCGATGCGCGACAATT